>JAEZXS010000380.1 GCA_023442755.1 Pseudomonadota bacterium
GATCGAGGCTGGAAGCCTTTCCCACAGCAGTTCAGACCTCGCGGCGGTTACGAATGCTAAAGTTGACGCGCATGCGCGTTTCGCGGGATTCGCGTGGAAAAAATCAATGCGCACCTTCGAAGACCAGGCATCGCGGCTAAAAGCCGCTCCCACAAGGTACTGGAACTATCCTGTGATTCTTTACAGTTCTTCGCGGCTTATTCCATTTAAGTTGGCGGCTGTGGGAGTTGCGGCGGAAAATGCCCGACGATCAGAGCGGGGCGGAGATTTTCTTCCAGATCGTGTCGGTTTGCGAGAGGGTGGCTTCCAGGGAGCCGGAGTTATCTATGACATAGTGTGCGAGGGCTTTCTTGGATTCTATCGGGAACTGGATGGAAAGAGTCTTCAAGGCATCCTCCCTGCTCAACCCGTCCCGCAGCATCAGCCTGCCGACCTGGATTTCAGGCTTGGCATAGGCAAGGATTACGATATCGAAATCGTGATTGAAATTGCCTTCGAACAGGAGTGGGATGTCGAAGACGACGACGGCATCCGGGTGCATTGCTCTCTGATCTTCCCAGTCTTCCCACATGGCCCGCAGGATGAAGGGATGGAGTACGCCGTCCAGTTGTTCGCGCAAGCTCGGATCAGCGATGATGTGATCGCGCAGCTCGCGCCTTTTCAGACTTCCATCGGGGTGGAAATACCCCGGTCCCAGCAGCTCCCGGAGAGCTTTCCAGGACGCCGTACCGGGCTCGACGACCCGGCGGGCGTAGATGTCCGCATCGAGAATAACCGCGCCCAGTTCTCGAAACCTGTTGGCAACGGTGGTTTTTCCGGTCGCGATACCGCCGGTCAGTGCGATTTTCGGTTTTTTCATCCGGTTGGGGGGCTGAAGTTCCGCCCAAAAGTAGCGGGACCGGCATGCCTGCCGGCATCCAGCTCTTAGAGTTCCCGAACCCCGGTTTTCGCCGGGGTGAGATCGTAAACTGCTACGATTTCAAATCCTAAAAATCTATATCGCCCACCGGTCTCTCGAAAGTGAAAGCCCAGGGTCTCCGCACCAACTCATCGCTGACCCGGTCGGTGCTGTTCGACATGGCGCCGAACGGATAAGCCGCAACCGAACCCGCCAGGCCAAGCATGCTCGCCGCAAACCCGATCGGCCTCACAACGAAGACGTCCACAAGGATACGTTCCCCCATGTACTGCGAGGTGAAGTCCCCGGAACGGTTCGGATCCGGCGGCAGCATTTCCTCGGCCATCGCCGGGACAACCAGTGTCGCCACCATCAGAATTACCGACAGTAAAACCAATATTTTTTTCATGGCCGGACTCCTCCCTTAAATGACACGAGATAATCTTCCTCAAGAGCAAATATCCGAACTGCCGCGCATGCCTTCTCGCTCAGCGGGCAACAGTACCTTCGTAAAGCAGTTATCATGCCACATGCAAAATAATACACTCTCAAGTCAAATGCACCGGCTTTTTCCACGTTACCGATGCCAGCAGCTACTTATAAATCGTTCCGAAGCCCGGCAAAGTTAAACCAAAAGAGACGGAGCGCCCACTGTGTCTGGTTACCGGCAGCCGCATCTGCCGGACCCGATAGTCGAAATTTCGATCTTCGGAAGTATTTCGTCAATCTGCGGAAGATGACACAATTCCGTTCCAGGGTTCATTGCTGTTGCAGTTCCGGCCGCACAGGCGAGCCGGACACAATCTTCCATGCTTTCCTTTCTCGAATGGGCAAAAATGAATCCGGCAACAGCCGAATCACCGGCGCCCACTGCGCTTCCGACGGCAATCGCGGGTGTCTTCCCCTTGATCTTCACTTCGGGGGTGGACAGGATCATCCCTTCGCTGCCTCTCGATAACAGCACATTAGGAATTCCCTTTTCATGCAGCTCGTCGCAGGCTTCCAGAAGATCATCTTCCTTTTCGAGATTCCTGCCCACGAGACGCGAGAGTTCGAAACGATTGGGTTTGATGCAGGTCGGAAGATATTCTACAGATTCCTTCAACGTCTTGCCGTCCGTATCCAGCATCACGAAGGCGCCGTTCTTCCTGCCTGCATGGATAATCTGACCGTAGAGGTTCGAACTTACCCCTCTCGGGAGGCTGCCGCTTATCACCAGGTATTCCATATCGTTTATCTGAAGGAGACGGTGATAGATCGACCCTATTTCCGCCGCGCTGATTTCGGGCCCGGCCGCGCTGATCGAAAACTGCCGTCCCGTAGACTTCTCCTTGATGAATATATTCATACGGGTCTCCCCGCCAATCCGGACAAAGTCGGTCACGACGCCGGCATTTATGAGAAGCCCCTCCAGCTTCAGCCCTTCGAATCCCCCTATAAATCCCAGGGCTATGCTTTGCCCTCCCAGCTCCTTGATTACCCGGGAGACGTCGATTCCCTTCCCCCCTGCGAAAGCGCTTTCTTCCAAAATTCGGATAGTATCCTCCTCGACCAGCCGGTCCACCACGATGGTTCTGTCCAGGGCTGGATTGAGTGTGACCGTGTAGATCATTCGGATTCTCCATACTTGCGGCAATTCGGATATAGGTTTAGACTATCGGGATGATTGGTGCCGTTGCAGTCCGGTTTTTCCTCCGCATCACGGCGATCTGCTGCAGACGGAGCGCAACGTGAAAACCGGGGCGGATACAGCCCGGGGTCCCGATGAGCGGCACAGGGTAAAGCCTGATCGAATATACCCGGTTTTTGATGAAAATCATACGTATTTACCTGTTTTTATTCCAGGTCCGGCCGTAGAAGCCGGCCTTACTCTATTAGCTGGAGAGCATCGATGACGGCCGACATTCTGGATCTGAACGAAAAGAGGCTGGAAAGAATCCCGCCCGGACAGCTTGCGGGCGAATTGATGCGATTGCCCGCCAAGAAGCGTCTCGAGCTGATCCTGGACAGACCGGATGCGGAAGCCGTCGTGGCCGCCATGAATCCGAACGATTTCTTTTATTCCGTACAGGAACTCGGGCCCGACGATGCGCTTCCTCTGCTCGCGATTGCCCGGACCGTACAACTGAATCATCTGTTCGATCTGGAGTGGTGGCGAAAGGACACGATAGAAGGGGCCAAGGCACTCACCTGGCTGGAAAGGCTTTCAAGGGCGAGCGACCGCAAGCTGCTCGAGTGGGTCTACCACGTAGATTTCGCTCTCATCATCGCGCTTTTCAAGCAGTGGATCAACACGGCAATCGCTCCCGAAGACGTGGACATTGTCGAGGCCAGGGAAACCTTGCCGCCCACGACCCTGGACGACCTCTATTTCTGGGAATCGAAATATCCCCAGTACGACGCTCTGATCACCCATATGCTCACGCTGATATTCGAGGTCAACTACAACTTCTTCAAAGAGTTGATGAACCACGTTCTCTACGCATCCGACAGCGAGGTGGACGAACAGGCCTATCACTTTCACAAGGCGCGCCTGGCCGATCAGGCCATCCCCGACTTCTACGAAGCCCTCGATATCTATAAGCCGGTAAACCCGGGCGATCTTCCGAAAAAGTATATTCTCGCCAGGGCGGAAGAGGATCTCTCTGCCCCCTCTTTTGCACTGGCCCTGCTCCGTGAGGGCGACCTGCTCGCCAGGGTCCTCGCGAAAATGAACAACCCCGAGCTTGCCGACTCGCTTCAGTTCGAGCTGGCTGCGCTTGCGAACAAGGTTGTCGTAGCCGACCAGCTTCCGACCGACAGCCCCACGGCTTTGCACCAGGGGGTCGAAAAGGCCCTGGCATATGTCAGTCTCGGGTTGGAAATCCAGTCCGGGGGTGATGAGCGCAAGGCCGCGGATATTATCGGCAACACGTTCCTGGAATACCTTTTTCGCCTGGCACAGGCAGAAGTGGCCGCCATCAGGGGCCGCATGAAGAAGATCGTAAAGTCCGGCTGGCTGGCTGAATGCCCGGGCGGTACGAAATGTCTCGACAGGGAATGGTACGAGGCGGCGGAAAACCTCCTGGCAAAGACGCCGAAGCTCCTCGGACATGTTTCTCCAGGCGCTTCCGGAGTCCTACCGCGGGAGGATTTCTTCAGAACGCAGCGCGACCTGGCGCGTGGAAGTCGCGTTGTCGACGTCGTGGATGCCGCAGGCGATCTTTTCCGGACCCTGAAGGTCGACCTGAAGACACTCGAACCAAGTTTATGGCCGGAAGGACAGGTTCGTCTCGTCGAGGATATCACACTGGGAGTCATTATCCTCACGGCGGCGGCAAGATTCCTGACCGCCGGCGCATGGGTTGCAGCCCCTCTTCTCGTTCGCGACTGGCCGAAAACCTTCCCGCTGCTTCAGCCTCCCGCTATGGATCGAGCCGTTATGGACTGGGCATACCGCACGATGCCGGATGCAGACAGGAGAATCCCGGCAGAGGATTATCTCATTTCGATTCTGCGGGATTACGAATTCGAAATGCGTCCGTTTTCCCCGGAAAATCCCCCCGAACCGCAGTTAGTCAAGTTCCTCATTTTCGAGCAGGACTGACCGGCTTCCCCTCCAGGTCGCCGCCGCAAAACCCGGCGACCTGCACCGGCAGCCGGCAGCCCGGCATGACTTCCGCTCCGGGCGGGACAAGCACGTTTATGTAATTGGACGACAATCCTTCCCACAGGCCCGAGTCGGTCCGTGTCTCGATCAACACTTCCAGTATTTCCCCGATAAACTGCTCCCGAAATTCCCGTTTTTTCCGGGCGCTGAGTTCCTGGAGGGCCCGTGCCCGGCGCTTCAGTTCATCCCCCTGCACCCGGCCGGAAAATTTCGCCGCCGGTGTGCCCGGACGAGGCGAGAACGGAAAGACGTGGAGATAGCTGACGGGCAGGCTTTCCAGAAACTTCCGGGTGTTTTCGAACTGCCTTTCGGTTTCTCCGGGAAAACCGGCGAGCACGTCGGCCCCGATCGCGGCATCCGGCATGAGAGCTTTGATCCGGCCGACCAGTTCCGCATATCGATCCGGCGTGTAGGGGCGGCCCATACGATCGAGAATGTCGGCGTCTCCGCTCTGGAGGGGAATGTGGAGGTGCGGGCATATCCAGGGACAGGATGCAACAAGGTCCAGCAGCCGCGCATCCAGTTCCATGGGTTCGAGAGAACTGAGCCTGACGCGTCCGGGGTGGCGCGAAGCGTCAAATTTTCCCAGAAGCTCGGCGAGGCAGCTTCGCGGTTCGAGATCCCGTCCCCACTGGCCGAGGTGAATGCCTGTGAGTACGATCTCCTCATATCCGGCATCCACCAGCCGATGCATTTGCTCCAGCGCACCTTCCGGAGACAGACTGCGGCTCCTGCCCCTCACATGCGGCACCACACAATAAGAACAGAACGAATCGCATCCGTCCTGGATCTTCAGCATAGCGCGGGTTCGGCCGGAGTGCATCCTGGAAACCGGGAGGATTTCGAAATCGGTACAGGCGTGCGAGCAGCTATCCGTAGCCAGGCAGGGGGATTCAAAGGTACCGGGCTGCCCGAGCCACTTCGCAATTGCGAATTTGCCGGGATTTCCCAGAATGTGGGTTGCGAGCTGCTCACGGGCAATGCGGTCCGAATCGAGTTGAGCATAACATCCGGCTGCGACCACCAGCGCCCGGGGGTTTATCCTCCGGGCTCTTCTGAGAAGCTGCCGGGTCTGAAAGCCCGCTTTAGCCGTGACAGCGCAGCTGTGCACGATGTACACGTCCGCGGATTCCCGGAAGGAGACGAAAACATATCCGGCCTTTTTAAGGGTTTCGAGAAGGTAGGCCGTTTCATACTGGTTCACCTTGCAGCCGAGGGTTTCGACGGCAACGGTGGGAGCCGGAGTTTCGGAATTCATCGTTTCCATTCTTTTTCGCGGTCGGGATTATCTCCCGTTTTCCTCGTAGAAAACCATACTCGCAAAGGTTACGAACGAGCTGTTGTCATCGACGGTCGCATGGCTGTGGCACAAGACGGTCCCCTGCGCTCTCTCCTCGAGCACCTTGGCCAGCATGTAGAGCGGCGCAACTCCGCATATCTTTCTTTCGTTTCCATCCTGGTTGATCCTGTCGATAAAATCGGTAGCCCTGCACTGCTCGAGCATCTTCAGTAGGGCCTGGTCGGAAGACATATTATGCCGCAGGGTCCCTTCATCGGGAGTGAATGCGTCGCCGTAGCGGCTGCCGACATGCGCAAGGTCGACGCTCGCAAGAATGCCCACCGACCGGTTCGGGTCGAAGACAATGCGTTTGAGCTTCTCGGCAAACAGGTCCACCGTACTGCGGCAGGCGTTCCAGTCTTCACCGGCAAAGGAGCAGAGTATTGGAACAATGCGCGCTCCCGGCTGCATGAAAGCCAAAAAAACCGCCTGGAATTCTATCGTGTGCTCGATGCGGTGATTATACTCACTGGCGAGAATGTCAAAAGGTGCGGATTGCACCAGTTCGGTACAGATTTGCGTATCACAGCGCACTACCCCCAGGGGCGTTTCAAAATCCTTGCCGGTGAGAGCGAAACAGTTTTCGACGAAATCATGCCCGGTCCCAAGCACGATCCAGGTATCAGGGTGTCGTGCTTCAGCGGCCGCCTTGTACGCATGGGCAAAACAGGGTCCGCCCGCCTGAAGATCGATATGAGGGGCAACAAGGCCAACGACCTTGCGCGTGTGTCCGTGGTTCGGATCGGGAAGTCCGGCCCCCCCGTTTTCCGGGCTGAAGAAAGAACCCAGTTCGGCCCGCAGCGACGCGGGCTCCGCCGAGTAGCTCCGTCCGGCATGATACATCTTCCGAACAGGGCTGTTCAGGTAGGAGGAAACGGCCTTGGCGGCAACCGACCGGAACCTTTCGTTTTCCAGAAAAAGGTTCTCGTCCAGGGTCTGTACGAGCTTTTCCAACTGCTCGATATAAATGAGCTGGCCGGTCTCCCGCATGAATTCGGCCTGCAAGTCCCTTATGGAGCTGCCGCCGTTCATCCTCGCGAGGACGGGCACAATCTGCGGGGAGAAGACAAGCTGCTCTTTTGCATAGCCGATTCGATCCCGCAAAAGGAGCATTCTTTGCCCGGAGTGCTCGATGGGCAACGCTTCCAAGCCATTGCGCAGCTTGGGGAAATCATTTTTTGGCATGATTTTTGATCCTGCTTGCATGCGGAGCAAAGATCGATTCCATCGAGGGACAGGAGCAGACTCGAAGAAGATCGAAAGCTATGCAGTATAGTAGTATAGTACCCGTCCGGAAACCGGAAAATATGGGGCCATGCAGCCTGGACCGGACGCTCGATCCTCAGGCTGTGATTGCAGTGTGCCGCATTATAACGTTTCCTCCCAGGAGGGGGAAATCGTTGATTAAAATGCGGAGTTATGTTAGTTCTGATAGGCTTAAATGCCGGTTCTTTTACCTTTTGTGCTCTCTTTAAAAACGGAGACGTTATCTTTAAATGGTATACAGGCACTTCCTCTTTTGTCTTCTTTTGATTATCTCCGGCTGTACCCAGCTTCAGCAAAAGGTCCCGGGTGCACCCTCCAACCCGTTGCAGGCTCAATCCGCCGGCCATGCAGATGCATACTACGACTACCTGCGCGCCCAGCAGTACCTCAATGACAAGCAGTATGACCTGGCAATAGAAGCCTACACTAATGCACTGAAAAGCGATCCGCAATCTCCGATGCTCCTGACCGAACTGTCCACGCTCTATCTGAGGCAGGGCAAGCTGGACGAAGCAATCAAACTGACGGAACAATCGCTACGCTACGACCAGGACTATGCGCCCGCCCACCTGCTCCTCGGGCAGCTCTATGCCGGAAAAGGTCAGATTGCCAACTCCATAGCTGAATACAAGAAGGCGATCGAACTGGACCCCTCGGACGAAGACGCCTACCTGCTTCTGGGCGCCCTCTATGCCCAGGAAAAACGGCTGGATGAGGCGGTACGAACCTTCGACCAGCTCAAGGAAGTGGTGCCGGACAATCCCCTGTCGCTCTATTACAAGGCCCGCATCTTTCTGGACATGAAATACTACGACCAGGCGGAACGCCTCTACCGCGAACTGCTTGCAAACGAACCGGCCTTTGAAAACGCGCTCCTCGACCTTGCCTATATCTACGAAGTGACGGACAGGCCCCGTGATGCAGAGAGGACCTATCTGAAGATCCTGGCGGCCAACGCCGCCAGCGTGCAGGCGAGGACCAGGCTGGGAAACCTCTACATGCGGGAAAATCGCACGGAAGAGGCCATCCAGCATTTTCAACAGCTGGTCAGGATGAATCGCAAGGACCTGGAAAGCCAGCTGAAGATCGGCATCATCCACCTCCAGCAGAAGAACTACGACAGTGCCATAAAGGATTTTACCTTCCTGCTCAAGGAACATCCCCAGTACGACCAGGCCCTCTATTACCTGGGGTCGACGTACGAGGAAAAGCAGGAGTACGGGCAGGCCGTGAAGAACTTCCAGCTGATTCAGCCTAACAGTTCGCTGTGGCCTGCAGCTCAATCGCGGCTTGCCGTCATGTTCGCAAAGCTCAAGGATTACGCAAGCGGCATCAAGTTGTTGAACGAGGCCATCGCCAAACAGCCCGACAGCGCCGACCTCTATCTCTATCTTGCCGTTGTGTACGAAGAGTCGAACCAGTACGAAGAGGCCCTGAAAGCGGTCGACCGCGGGCTCGAAAAACTTCCCAAGGATACGGACCTTCTCTTCAGGAAAGGTATCCTTTTCGACAAAATGGGCAGGAAAGAAGAAGCGGTCCAGGAGATGCGAAAGATCCTGGTCTACGATGCCCGGAACGCGAATGCGCTGAACTATATCGGTTACAGCTATGCGGAAGAGGGAACGAACCTGCCCAAAGCAAGGGAGATGATCAGTCAGGCGCTCGATATCGAGCCCGATGATGGTTACATCATGGACAGTCTTGCCTGGGTCTACTTCAAGATGGGGCAGACAAAGAAAGCCCTGGAGATGATCCTCGAGGCCATCAAGCGCGTCCCCGAAGACCCGATCATCCACGAACACCTGGGGGATATCTATCTGGAGATGGGCAAGAAGAGCAAGGCCGCGGAAGCTTACCGGAAGGCAATCGAGTTCAGTCACTCCGAACCGGACAAGATCAAGGCGAAGCTCGAGTCAACCAAGTAGAGGCGTCCTCAAAATCCCGGAGCCCGGATTCATCACCGCATCGGCCCGAATCCGGACTCCGAATCCCTGATTTGATCATTCAACCGAAATCCCGGGTCCAGGAATTCCCGTGAAAACACGTCCCATAATCCATTTGATTGCTCTAGTGAGATCGAGATTTCTCGTACTCTTCGCTCTGGCTGCGATAGCGATTCTGTCGGCCGGTTGCGTGCGGCCGACCGTGCCGGAGGAGCGACTGAAACCCGCTCCTCTCGATCTGGCCATGCTGAAACAAAGATCGGACTACTGGCGCAACTGTCAGGCCAGGCTGCGGGTAGCGGTGGACAGCAAAACCACCAAGTTCAATGCCCGGGCGATAGTACTCGTAAAGGGCGCGGATTTCGTCCGGTTCGAAACATTCGCTCCGTTTGGCCAGACCGCCACCCTGTATATTTCGAACGAGGCCGGACCGGCTCTTCTGATTCCCTCCGAAAAAGCCCTCTTCACTGCGCAGCACCCGGAAACGCTCACCGGCTACTTCCTCGGCGCATCGCTTCCATTCGACGTTTTCCGCCACGCACTCACTGCCTCCATTCCTTCGAACCTGATCGATTCTCTCCAGACCCGGATCGATTCCGGTGTCCTGCATGCCTCTTCCAGCGCCGGAAACCGGTTTTTCGACTGGCAGTTCGCACCGGACGGCTCCACTCTCCAGGCCGTGTATATCCGCCAGGAAGGGTTCGAAGGAAGAATCTCCTACGAACCGCCCGTCCTCATCTCTTCGGACGCTACCCCGAAGAAGATCCGGTTGACCTCCGCCGACTGGAGCATGGATATAACAATCGAAGAGATGCAAGCCTCCCCCGAATTCCAACCGTCGGCGTTTCTCATGCCGAACATCCCCGGTGTGCGAAAGGTTGACCTGGACAAAATCCAATGAACGTGAGCGGTGAGCCCGAAAAGCGCTTCGTGGTCGACGTGATGCTGGGAAAACTGGCCAGGTGGCTCCGGGTGCTCGGATTCGACGCCCGCACTCAGCACCTTCAGAACCGCAGCCAGGTGGAATCCCTTGTCGCCGGCGGGCTCATCCCCGTCACCCGGAAGGAAAGCCTGCGCGAAGTGCCGGGCGTGGTATTCATTGAGAACGATGCCGGCTTCGAACAGGTAAAGGAATTAGTCTCCCGGCTGCACATATCGAAGCGCGAGTTTCGGCTGTTTACCCGTTGCAATGTGTGCAATGCGGAATTAGACCTGATTCGCAGGGAGGAGGCATTCGGCAGTGTGCCGGACTTTGTCTTCGAAACCGCCGCCGATTTCCGGAAATGCCCGAAATGCGGGAGGGTCTACTGGGCAGGAAGCCACAGGGGGCGGATGCTGGATAAACTCGAATCGCTCGGAGAGTGGGACTCTCGGGAAGAGGAGATAGACTAGAGATGGCAGAGAATGGAATGATGAAGAAGGTGCTGGTTCGCAGCTGCAAGTGTTCGCGCTACACATGGGCATGGGTGGTCAGGTTCGCGAAGATCAGAATGCAGAAGTGCCGCCAGTGCAAAGCTCAAAGGGAATTCAACGAGAAACTCAAAAGACTCGGCACGGAGATATATTCGCTCTACAAGCAGGGCGACACCGACTACGCCAGGTCACTGACGGTTCAGCAGCAATTGAAATTGGCGGAATCAGCAGAAAAGGACCTCTTCGAAATCTACGACCGCCTGGAACAGATAGACCGCGAGTACCAGGCGAGCAGGGAGGACATCGCCAAAATGGGGCACAAGGAGGAAGAGTAGCGTTCCGTCATCCTGCCACCTTTGTCGGAGTCATGTCGATACCCGGCGAAGAGGAACGAACTCAACAGAATATTTGATGATTCGAGCATTCTGTGGGAGCGCGGCCGAAGGCCGCTCCCACGAGGACTGCGATCCCCTTAGCTCCTGCAAAAAGCGCCTCACGCCTGGGCACAGTCCCTGCGATCTCCTTGAATCTTATCCAGGGCATGCGGCAGGGCGGGAAGGATTACCTCCAGATTCTCGATGGCGCCTTTCGGACTTCCGGGCAGGTTGACAATAAGGCTCTCGCCCCGGATGCCGGCAACAGCTCGGGAAATCATGGCATGGGGGGTCTTTCTGAGGCTTTCGGCGCGCATTGCCTCGGCCATTCCCGGAACGTTTCTCTGAATAACCGCAAGCGTCGCGTCCGGCGTCACATCCCTCGGTGCAACTCCCGTTCCGCCGGTTGTCAGGATCAACGCGATCCTGCGATTGTCCGCCATCTCCAGCAGCATGGTCCTGATTTCCTCGTACTCGTCCGGGATCACCGCCTGGGCGCAGACGTCAAACCCCTCCGCAGCCAGCCTGTCCAAAAGAACCCGACCCGACTTGTCTTCCCTCTCCCCGCGCGAACCGCGATCACTGACGGTTATGATTGCAGCTGTCCTGCTGAATGTCATCTTTTCCATGCAGTTCTCCCACTGTCATGTAATTCCATCGATCCGGCATAAGCCGAAATGGTCTGAATATAGCACAGACCATATTCCGTCTACTTGGAGGTCAGCCGTTTTGCCATCTGTGCAACAGCCGCCGGAACCGACCGGCTGCTCGCTATCGTGCGCCATTCCTGGGGGCCGAGCGTCTGGATCAGCCGCGAAGCGATCGCGAACGGGCACTTCGGATTGGTCACAAGTGCCAGCCTTACCTGGTGCAGGCGCATCCACTCCCGGTTGGCCGCAATCCGTCGCAGGACTTCTTCATCGATGGATTTGGAGCCGGCTATCAGGGTGACTTCCCCCTCGCTCAGGCGAGGGTTGCCGATCACGGCAAGCTGGACCATCCTGTTGCTGTCGCGCATCAGGTGGGTCCGCGCCTCTTTTTCCGCCGTCATTGCCATCCGAATCTTCTCGGATACCTTCATCCGCTGAAGCTTCTGCAGCAGAGTGAGACTGCGAGTCTCACCGCCCTGTCCGGTCAAATCCTGCTCGTCGCGGCAGCGTGCGGCATCGATCACAAGGGATTCCCACGACTGCTCGATCGTCACGGGCTCATTGCCTTCCGGCCGCAGAGAATCGAATTCCCCGCCATCTTCGAGCATCAGTTCCCTGAATGCGCCCTCCCCCGTTTGATCCCCGCACCGAGCATGCGTAATCCGGCCGTTCACAAAGCACATTATCCCGGAGCGCTCTCCCGCCAGAATATTCAGGACCCTGTCCGCATGTCGGATGCAAAGCGCGATCAGGTCCGCCAGGTCGATCCCGACGAGGGTGCCCGAAAGCCCTTTGTGCCCGCTGCCTGCCGAAAGCCCTCTTTCATTTCTGTAACCCATGCTTTCGATAAGGAGTTGCTCCCAGCTTTTTTTGATGCCGGCCCGGACTTCCCCTGCAGCGGGTTCGAACCGGAAGGTCCCGCTTTCGCAAAGCAGGGTCTCCTGGAAAGCCTCCTCTCCGCGAAGCTTCCCCACACCGGCATGGACGACCTGGCCCGAACGGATGTGTATGACTCCGCTCTCCGGTGCGTCGATCGCGACATCCCGGTCCATACCGGCAAGGCACGCCATCTGCACCAGCTCGACAAGCCGGATGCCGTCCAGCGTGCCGGAATATTTTTCGGGCGTTTCGCGGTCCATTCACTCTCTCCGGGCAGGTACGTTGAATCGGGCGCCTATCTTTTCGATTCTACCATTCTTAACCGATTCGAACAGGATAACTTTGATTGATCATAAAATGGGGGACAGAAGCAAAAATGATTCCAGGCTGCTTTGGCAGGATGCTGAAAAACTAATGGGGGTCCCACTTCAGAGGCAAACATCAGCAAAATTCGCCACGCCGGCGAAGGCCGGAGTCCAGTGACTTTCCCTGCAAATTACTAAAAAGACACTGGATTGACTGCATCTAAAATTAAACCGGCGGGGCCGCTGCGGCCCCGCCGGTATGTGAATCGGAAACAACCCGGGATTCTATTTCTCTTCTTTTTCCTTCTTATACGCCTCGATCACTTTTTCCTGGAGCGCTCCGGGGACTTCCTCGTAGTGCGAGAACCGCATCGTGAACATTCCGCGGCCGGCGGTCATGGAGCGCAGGTCGGGGGCGTACTTGAGCACTTCCGCCAGAGGCACCTGGGCTTTGATAATCTGCTTGTTGCCCTTGGTCTCCATGCCGAGTACCCTGCCGCGCCTCGAATTGAGGTCGCCGATGATGTCGCCCATGTATTCGTCCGTGACGGTGATGGTCATCTCCATGATCGGCTCGAGCAGGGTCGGCTTCGCTTCGGCCATCGCTTTCTTGAAGGCCATCGATCCGGCGATCTTGAAAGCCATTTCAGACGAATCGACCGGGTGGAAGGAGCCGTCTACGAGGTCGACCTTGAAGTCGACTACGGGACATCCGGCCAGGGTGCCTTCATGCAGCGCCTCGGCTATGCCCTTTTCCACTGCGGGAATGTACTGCCTCGGAATAACGCCGCCGACGATCTTGTCAAAGAACTGGAACCCTTCGCCGCGCGGCAGCGGCTCCATCTCGATCCAGCAGTCGCCGTACTGGCCGCGCCCGCCCGACTGTTTCTTGTACTTGCCCTGGATCCGGACCTTGCCCTTGATGGTTTCCTTGTAGGAGACCTTGGGCAGCTTCAGATTGACCTCCACGCCGAACTTGCGCTTAAGTTTATCGACTGTGGCTTCGATATGGATTTCGCCCATGCCGGAGAGGATCATCTCGCGGGTTTCCTCGTTGCGAACGAGTTTGAGCGTAAGGTCTTCTTCCATGAGGCGCGAAAGCGAGGAGAAAATCTTTTCCTCGTCGCCCTTGCTCTTCGGTTCGACCGCAAGGGAGTAGATCGCAGGAGGGAGTTCGACAGAAGGAAATACGATGGGGTCCTTTTCGGAGCACAGGGTGTCCTGGGTGACCGTTTCCTTCAGCTTGGCGACGGCGACTATGTCGCCGGGGCCGGCGCTCTGCACCGCTTCCTGGTTCTTGCCCTTGAGCTTGAGAAGCTGGCCGAAGCGTTCCTTGGAGCCCTTGTTCGCGTTGAGCACCGTGGAATCCGGGGTGACGGTCCCGGAGAAGACTCGCAGGACGGAAAGCCTGCCCGCATAAGGATCGCTCAGGGTCTTTATTACGAGAGAGCTGAAGGGCGCACCGGGGTCAGGATCGCGCGTCGCTTCCGCGTCGCCCTTTACCGAACGGCCTTTCACGCCGTCCCGGTCCAGCGGGGAAGGCATACACTCGGAGATTATGTCCAGCAGCTGCGCTACGCCGATGTTACCCGTACCGGACCCGCAGATGATCGGGATCAACTTTCCTCCGATTACGGAAGCGCGCAGCGCGCTTTTGATTTCCTCGGGAGAGAGTTCCCCTGTTTCGAGGTATTTTTCGAGCAGTTCGTCACTCGATTCGGCGACGTGCTCGACAATGGCTTCCTTGTACTGGGCTGCCTGATCTGCAAGGTCGGCCGGCATGTCCTTGGTCTCGAACTTGCCGGAGTCGCCCGAATAGACGTAGGCCTTGCCGCTCAGGATATCCACGACGCCCTTGAAGGTTTCGGCCGCACCGATCGGCACCTGCAGAGGAACGCACGCTTTGCCGAAGTTGTTCTGGATTGCCTCGACCGCCTTGGCGAAATCCGCTCGCTCGCGATCCATCTTGCCGATGAAAAACATGCGGGGCTGGCCGAATTCGTCTGCAAATTCCCATACCTTTTCTGTCTGGACACGCACGCCGTCCACGGCATCGGCAAGCACGATAACCCCGTCCCCACCCTGCATCGAGGTCTTGGTATCAGCGATGAAATTGAAATCGCCCGGAGTGTCGATTACGGTAAACTGCTGTTTTTTCCAGGCGAAAGTAAAAAACGAACTTCCGAGGGTTGCCTTCCGCTTTACTTCTTCGGGCTCGAAATCCAGGACCGAGGTGCTCTCATCCACCTTGCCCAGCCGGGTGGTGGCCCCGGCATTGAAAATCATCGCTTCGGCCAAGGAGGTTTTTCCAGCGCCGCCGTGGGAGATTATTGCAAAGGTACGAACATTTGCGACGTCCTCTTTCATGTTTCATCCTTTCTCCTGAAATTAAAGCCCCGGCAAGGGACGGGCTTCCCGGAGCGACTTGCTTTCGGAAGTAGTGGAATCATATCATCGGGCACGGTGGATATGGCTGCGCGGAGCCTTCTTCCCGAATCTGCCGAATGAATTCTGAAGTACCCCTTTCGGAAGTAGGATGAGGGAAACCCCCATTTCAAAAAGGATTTATCATTATGTCAAATGTTGAAAAATGTCAACCGATTGAAAAGCGGCAACCAGTCGGGCCGGCCGAAAATTCCTATGCATTTCGAACAGCCTGTGCTAAGTGGGTACTGCTCCTGCGGTCCGTCTAAAGCATACATGACAGATTCCGTTATAGAAAGGGCACGGCCGTTTCCGCTTCATGACGAGCAATGGGGACGATGGTCTTCCGGGAAGCGGCCGACCGCGATTGCACATGGAAAATATCACCTGGAATGCCGCGCAGACTCACTTTCTCAAACACCTCCAGCATGAGCGCAACCTCAGCGAAGAAACCATCAGGGCCTATGCCGGCGACCTGAAGCAGTTTGCGCTGTTCCTTGCCACTCTTCCGGACCCTCCCGGCCCCGAACTCCGCAATATCACCTCCGAACTGATACGGTCCTATTTCGCATCCGTCCATAAAACGATGGAGAAGACGAGCCGGGCGCGCAAGCTCTCCACCCTGCGATCCTTTTATCGTTATCTCAACGAGATCGGCCTGTACGACGAAAACCCTGCGGAACTCGTCGCGCACCCGAAGATAAAGGAAAAGATGCCGCAGTTCCTGCTGGTGGATGCCGTCTTTCATTTTCTGGACGCGCTTTCCCGCATGGCGGCCGTGCCGGACAACTCGTGGAGAAAGGCCCGAAACTGGGCACTGTTCGAGACCCTCTATTCAACCGGCATCCGCGTGAGCGAACTGGTCAAGCTCAACCCCGAAAACGTCGCCTTCGACACGGGGACTGTCCGGGTTATGGGCAAAGGCAGGAAAGAGCGCATCGTTCCCATCGGAAATAAGGCGCTCGATGCCCTGAAGTATTACCTTTCAGCCCTTGAATTCCAGTTTCCGAGCGCACGAAAACCGGGCGCCCTTTTTCGCAATGCCCGTGGCGGAAGACTCACGGCGCGTTCGGTCGACCGGATACTCAAGGCGGAACTGATCGGCTGCGGCCTGTGGCAGGCTCTCAGCCCGCATGGCCTGCGGCACACTTTTGCAACTCATCTTCTCAACGCCGGTGCGGATCTGAGGGCGATCCAGGAGATGCTTGGTCACCAGAACCTGTCCACGACCCAGAGATACACCCACGTCGATATGGACCGGATCATGAAGGTATACGATTCTTCCCATCCCCGGAGCCGCAAAAAATAGCGGCCGGAATCCGGGTGGTTATATTGGGAATTATCCTTACCTTTTTTATGTTAAAATAATAGCTTGTGTTTGCCCGGCAATATCGCCGCATGCACTTATTGCAGAATATCGGGAGAAATATCTTCTATGGCTGAGACAAATATGCACGGCACGACCGTGATCGTTATCCGGAAAGACAACAAGGTGGTCATGGCAGGCGACGGGCAGGTTACGATGGGAGATGTCGTCGTAAAGCATCAGGCAAAGAAAATACGCCGTCTCTATCATGACAGGATACTGACCGGGTTTGCCGGATCGACCGCAGATGCGTTCACGCTTTTCGAAAGACTGGAAGCCAAACTCGAACAGTTCAACGGAAACCTCAAGCGCGCAGCGGTCGAACTCGCGAAGGACTGGCGCATGGACCGCGCCCTCAGGCGGCTCGAAGCTCTCCTCCTCGCGGCCGATGCCAACAACTCGTTTATTCTCAGCGGAACGGGAGATGTAATAGAACCGGACGACGGTTTCGCCGCCATCGGCTCGGGGGCTCCTTACGCCCTGGCAGCGGCCCGCGCTCTCGGCCGCAACACCGATCTTTCCGCACGGCAGATTGCCCATGAAGCTATGGATATTGCTTCATCCATATGTATCTATACGAATAAAGAATTCGTAATCGAGGAGATCGCATAAATGCAACAACCCCTCACACCCGCTGAAATCGTCCGCGAACTGGACAAATTCATAATCGGCCAGAAAGATGCCAAGCGCATGGTGGCTATCGCCCTGCGCAACCGGTGGCGTCGCCAGCAGGTGCCCGAACATCTTCGGGACGAAATCGCGCCGAAGAATATCATTATGATCGGGCCGACCGGCGTGGGCAAAACTGAAATAGCGCGCCGCCTCGCCCGGCTCGCCCAATCGCCCTTTCTCAAGATCGAGGCGAGCAAATTTACCGAAGTGGGCTACGTGGGCCGCGATGTGGAATCCATGATCCGCGATCTGACAGAATTGGCTGTCAGCATGGTCCGCAACGAGGAAATGGAAAACGTCAAAGTCCGGGCCGAGGAAATCGCCGAGGAAAAGCTCCTCGACATCCTGCTCCCGCCCAAACGGGCCAACCCGGAAGTGCGCGAACATCCCTTCCCGACCGAGAACGAGGACGCCCTGCTGATCGCGGCCAAAGAAGAAGCCGAACAGGCTGACTCCACCCGCGAAAAGCTCCGCAAACTTCTCAGGAAGGGCTCCCTCGACGACCGCTATGTCGAACTCGACGTGCCGGACCGCAATCTTCCGATGATCGAGATTTTCGCCGGGGCGGGCATGGAGGAAATGGACTACAACCTCCGCGATATGCTCGGTTCCATGCTCCCCAAACGCACCAAGCGGCGCAAGGTGAAAATTCCCGAGGCGCGCGAAATCCTCATCCAGGAAGAATCGCAGCGACTGATCGATATGGACCGGGTCATCAAATCCGCCATCGAGCGGGTCGAACACTCCGGAATCATTTTCCTCGATGAAATCGACAAGATCGCCGGCCGGGAAGCGGGCGGAAGAGGCCCGGACGTATCCCGCGAGGGCGTTCAGCGAGACCTTCTTCCAATAGTCGAAGGCTCGACCGTCACCACGAAATACGGCATGGTCCGCACCGACCATATCCTGTTCATCGCCTCGGGCGCGTTCCACATCTCGAAGCCCTCCGACCTCATCCCGGAACTCCAGGGGCGCTTCCCGATCCGCGTGGAACTGACTTCACTTTCGAAAGACGATTTCGTCCGCATTCTGAAGGAGCCCGAAAACGCCCTGATCGTGCAGTACAAGTCCCTGCTCGAAACGGAGGAAGTGGAACTCATTTTCGACGACAGCGCGATAGACGAAATCGCGGAAGTGGCCTACGAGGTGAACTCCCGAACGGAAAACATCGGGGCCAGGCGGCTTCACACCATCATGGAAAAGCTTCTTTCGGACGTGTCTTTCACCGCCCCCGACCTAAAGGGCCAGACCATTCACATCGACAGGGATTATGTCCGCAAAATCCTGCAGGAGATAATCAAGGACGAGGATTTGAGCAGGTATATTCTCTAGATAGAACGTTGCCCGACTCCAAATGGCCGGCTGCCCTGAACGGACCGCCGGTTTTTTATTTCATAGGGGCTAAGGAGGAACTGCGCGGGAACCTGGAACCGACGAGGCGGCCGGCGCCGCGTTTTCGACCGGATGGGCCGCAAATTTCCCTCCTTTTCTTGTCAACAAAATCCCGCTGTGATGCGTCTACTTAGCAAATCGAACATAACCCGGCAGTATCATGCCGAAAAATTTTGTGCACAGCAGGGGGCACTTGTGAGCAAGCGCGGAGCATTCATTGGTATTGGATCGGTTCTTCTGGTTTTGGGCATTGCGGGCCTCGCCCTGGTGCAAACCGGCGTGATCGTACCCACGTCGCCGAAAACGGCCGGCAGCCCGACGGAACAGAAACTATCGCTGCCTCCCCCGGAAACCGCGAGTCCGCAAAGCGGGACGACGGGCAATAAGCTGGCCGAACCCGTAAAGCCGCAGGAACCGCAGCAGGAGGCGCCGGCCGAGCGCCCGCTCCTGCCGCCGGCCATCGGAAAGGGCGAGCGCAGGTATCCGGGGCAGAGTCAGGCAGTCGAAACACCACCGGCAAAACCTCAACCTCAGCCGCAGCCTAAGATGGAACAGCCAAAGCCGTCTACGAAGCCCCCAAAGAATTACGCCAGGCAGGAAAGTCCTGCCCCGAAGCAATCCGTTTCGTTCAGGGTTCGCTTCGATCCTTCCAGGGACAGGAACGTAAGGCTCGCGACCGTCCACTGGGGAGACCGTGTGGTGGTGAGCGTCCGGCGCGTCGGGCAGCCGGATGCCAGGCTGTACCTGTCGTTCAACATGCACGAAAGCTTCCGGTCTTCATCCTCGGGACGGTCCAAGCAGTCCGGAGTGGTCATGACACCGATAAAAGACGAAGACGAACTTGTGCTGTCGGCAGAAAAGCAGTTCGGTCCGTTTCTTTCCAGGCAACTCGATTCGAAAGACGGAGCGGTGCTCAGGTTGACTGCAAAAAACGACTCGCGCAGGTCGAGGAACGATCGCGGCTACTATGAAATCCAGATGACAATTTATGCCGGAAACAGGTGGGACATCAAACCGAGGAGTTTCCTATGAGCGCTGCGGCACTGAATATTCTGTTTACCCTGTCCGCCCTGGCGGGCCTGGCGATCCTCGTATACGGTCTCAGCATGAAGCCCGAACAGGCGCGCACCGCCCCGGAGCCGGACGACCTCAATACGGATATCGTGCTGGCTTTTTCGGACGCTGAAAAGAAAGATGAGCTGGAAAACATCGAGGCCGACGAGAAGAAACCTTTCGAACCGGAGAAATACCTGCCCGAGAAGATAGAGGTCCAGAAGAAACCTCGGACGGAGGGGGAATGACCGGACTGCCAGGCGTTACGTCACCCCGGCTGAGGGGCATATATCCGCCCGTTTTGGAAGTATCCGCCCCGGGAAAGGTTCAGGAAAGTCGCAACAAGCGTCACTGCATCTCTGCGGACTCAGTGTCTGCACAGCAAGAGAAATCAGAGGCCGCAGGGTAAGGTAAATGGAGATATCAGTGTGAACCGCTAAATCCATGCTTTCGTTTATCCTCCGCGTTCTCTGCGCCTCTGCAGTTGATTTGATTTGATCCATAGGGGGAACGGATATTAGCACGAAGTGTTAAGTTGACGCCCATGCGCCGAGGCTGGAATGCTTTTGCAGGAAGCATGATCGGATCGGCTGAAGCTTTGTCTTCGCGGCTTCGCGTCTTCGCGATTGAAGAAAAAAAATCCATGATCCTGCCTGTATCAATGTGCTCCGATTGTCCAATCGCGGCTACAAGCCGCTCCCACAGAATACGAGGATACCTTCCAGTTGTTTATAGTTCGTTCTTCTTCGCGGCTTTATTCGTCTTAATTTCTCTTAAATTGGCAGCTATGGGCCTTTGCCGGGGTGACGAATTTTTCTGATTTTACCTCTAAAGTGGACACCCCATTAGCTTTTCGTCATCCATTATGGCCAGGTGATTTCTTCTCTCTCCGACAGGATGCACGGGCGGCTCTGGGCGGGGGGCACGCCTTGTCCATTATGCCTCGGGAGGGCAGAACCCGCTACGTCCCGAACGCCTTCGACGACTCCCGTGAGGACCCCTCTGACCGCTCTCACGGCGTTTTCTCCCAGCATACCGGCCGCGTCGATCGCGCCTCCCACCGCTACCCGGGCGACTTCTTCCACGTTTCCACCGACCTCCCGCGTAGCTTCGATCAGTCCGTCAACCGTTCTCCTGGCAACGACGGCAACATCGGCCCCAACGTCGGCCGCACCCCGGACTGCAGTCCTGGCGGTCTGCCCCGCTGCGGCTATTACGTCTCCGCCGACGTCGCTCACTCCGATGATGATCCCCTTCGCGATGCTCCTGGTTCCATCGAGCAAACTGCCGCCGACTTCCTCCGCGGCCGCCATCGTCCCTTTCAAAACATCCCGGGTCACCGACACCGCCTCGGTTGCAACGCAGCCCGTCGCCCTCAGGCTGTCCGTAATCGTGCTCCTTGCAAGATCGACAAGTCCGGCTTCCATCTGGCGAATTATATGAAAACTGTTGATAACGCCCTGTTTTACCAGCGACCCGGCTTCGCCCATCGGCTCGTCGGGACCTCCAACCGTCATTCGCTCCGGCATGTAAAACCCCCAATAATTCCGTTCTGCGGCAAAGCGGCAGTTCCGCCGCACACCTATACGCCTTCGGCGCCTTCAACCGGCGGAACCTGAGACCGTTCGTCGGCCAGTTCCGCCTGTGCTTCGGCCGTCAAATCCTCGATGGTCTCCCGCGTTTCCGCAATTACTTCCCTGGTTTTGTCCATGAGGATCAGGCCGCTTTTGATCGTTGCCTTTACGATGGGCCTGAGCACCGAGGCGACCGCGGGAATCACCGCCGGCGCCAGGATGAGCGCGCCGAGGCCGATGGCAAGGCCCGTTCCGATCTTTACGCCGTTGTCCAGTATAGCCATGTAATCCTCCTCTCAATTGAACAAGCTCTAAATGGATGGTTCGATCGCCTCTCAATCCGGTGGAATCGCTACGGGAGGGCCCCCTACCCGCAAATTCCTGCCATGTTCCCCTGCCGGGCTGTATTCCCGGCTGTAGTGCAGTTTTACGAAGCTGTCGAAAGCGGCGTATGCCAGCACATACCAGGGGGCCGCCCCTATCTCCAAGCCCCGGCGCAGGAGTTGCACCACTGCCAGCGAACCGAATCCGACCGGCACAAGGACCCGCAGATTGATCAATCCGTTGGTGGCCAGGCCGAGACGCCGGTTGAGGTCCGCTATGGCGTCCGTCAACTCGTATGCCACCCGGGTCTTTCCTTCCGCGGTGGGGATGGACAAATCGGTGATGCTCGCCAGGATGACTCCGAGATCCAGCAGCTTGGAACGGATGTCTTCAAAAACCCCGGATTCGTGATGCACGACAATCGTTCCGGTATCTGTATTTGTCGACACCCGGTTCACCCCGGCGCATTCGTTGAGCCCCCGAACGATTCTGGCCATTTCGCCCTCATGCCGTCTCTTTTCGGACACCCGAATCCGCGTCCTCTTTGGAGTGGTGGAGAGTATGCGCGTATGTTTGCTTTGCTTTGCCATCTTCATAGCCCTTTTAATGATTCAAACCGGTCACGTCACCCCGCAAAGCCGTCGATTATCCGATCGCCATGCTACCCTGTCCGCACATATCCCGCACCTCATCGATCCGGTCGAGGCTTTCCCAGGGAAGATCCACATCGGTGCGGCCCATATGCCCGTACGCGGCCAGTTCCTGGTAAAAGACTCCCTTTCTCGAAGCCGGCAGCCCGCGCAGATCGAATTGCCTCATGATGCCCGCGAGCCGGAATTCGAAACCGCTCTCAATGACGGCGGCAAGCTCCGCATCGGGCACCCGACCCGACCCGAAAGTCTCCACCTGGATGCTCACCGGACGCGAACGGGTTATGGTGTAGCTCAACTGGACTTCGCACTCGTCCGCAAGGCCGGCCCCGACAATGTTCTTCGCCGCATGCCTGGCCGCGTAGGCCGCTATGCGGTCGATTCGCAGCGGGTCTTTTCCGCTGAGCGCTGCCCCGCTGTGCCTGGCATACTCTCCGTAGGTATCTATCGCCGTCTTCCTCCCCGTCAGGCCCGAATGCACCGAAGGCCCTCCCTGGTAGAAAGGTCCTTCGGGGTTGATGAAGATCTCCGTCCTGCCGTCCGGCCGGATGGGTTCATTTTCGAAGACCTCATCTATGACGGATTCCCGCAAATCGCTCCGCAGCGTTTCGATCCCGGGGCTCCCCTGCTGGTTCTGACTGGCCGTGATGGTGATGCTGTAGATGCGATGGGGCCGGCGGTCAGCGTATTCCACGCCGATGTCGATCTTCGCTTCAGGAGCGAGGTAGGGAAGCGCTTTGGACCGCCTCACCTCGCTTACCCGCCTCGCCGTTTTGTGCGCAAGCCAGATGGGCAGGGGCATGAGCGCAGGCGTCTGCGTGCAGGCAAAGCCGAAAACGGTGACCTGGTTCCCTGCCGGTATCGCCTCGATTTCCTTGTCCGACAGTTCCCGTTCGTTGAAACAGCAAGGTTTTTCTTCCACCATCTGCTGCAGGCTGGTCAAAACACTGCACGTCCTTGCATTGAAGCCCGGCTGATCGTACCCGATCCCCGCGATGACCTTCCTGGCTACATTTGCGAAATCGACCGTCGCCCTGGAGGCAAACCTGGCTGCAATGAAAAGAATCGAAGTCGAAACGGCACATTCGGCTATGATCCTCGAATTCCTGTCCTGATCGAGAAAATGATCCACAAGGGCATCGCTGATCCTGTCGCACAGCTTATCGGGGTGGCCCTCCGTCACCGATTCGGAGGTGAATATGAAGTCTTTTTTCATATCGGGTTTCCCTTCGGGAGGTCTTTTCTCGCCTCGTTTACCAGGAGAGGCAGTGCTGCGGCTGCGGCCGTGATCGCGGCGTCGCCGGCTCCGATCGGGGTCAGGCCAAGGAGGGATCGCATGCCGGGGACGATCATGGTCAGCAGCTGCAGAACGAGCGAGCCCCCCAGGGCGAAATCGAGATACCTGTTCGGAGGCAGCCCGTTCCGAAAGATACTGTGGTGTTCGGAGCGGCAGCTCAGGGAGTGGAGGAGTTGGCCGAGAGTCAGGCTCTGGAAAGCCAGTGTGCCCGCCTTCTGCCCGGCGCCGTAGCGCCACAGCCCGTAAGCGTAGGCAAGCAGGGAGCCTCCGCTCAGAACGGCAGCCTCCGCGGAAATTGTTTTGAAATCGGATCTTTTAACAATCGGCTCCTGCGGGTCCCGGGGAGGCCTTTCCAGGACATCCGGTTCGGGAGGTTCGAGGGCCAGAGCAAGGCCGGGAAAGATATCCGAGATGAGGTTTATCCACAGGAGCTGCATGGCGGTCAGGGGGTAACCCGCCCCAATGGCGCCGGCCGCGAACATGACCATGATTTCGCTGAAATTCGTCGCCAGCAGGAAATGGAGGCATTTTCGAATGTTGCTGTAGATCGTCCTGCCCTGGCTGACCGCCATTATCATCGTTTCCAGGTCGTCTTTTTCCAGAACGACGTCGGCGACCTCCCGGGCGATGTCGGTGCCGGAAGCCCCGAGCGCAACGCCGATGTCCGCGGCCTTGAGCGCCGGGCCGTCATTGATGCCGTCGCCCGTCATCGCCACGACGCGGCCCGCTCGCTGGAGCGCCTGCACTATCTGGAGCTTGTTGGCAGGGCTTACCCGCGCGAAGACGTGGACCCGTTCCGAAAGGGCTTTCAATGCCTCAGGGTCGATGTCGGTGAGCTGGGTGGATTCGAGGATTTCCAGCGGATCGTCTCCGCTGAGGCCAAGTTCCTTTCCTATCGAATAGGCGGTGCTGCTCTGGTCGCCCGTGATCATGATCGTGCCGATGCCCGCCCGATGGAACAGCGGGATGAGATCCTTCACCCCTTCCCGGACGGGGTCGGCCATACCGACAAGCCCCAGCCAGGTCAGGGCCTGCGGATTTGCGAAGGCCGATTCTCCCTCGGTGGAATAGGCAAACCCCAGTACGCGGAGCGCCTCGCCTGCCATGCGTTCGTTTTCCAGCTCGATTTTCAGCCGCATTTCATCGGTGAGGGGTCTTCTCTCTCCCCCCTGCAGGCACCAGTCGCAAAGGGCAAGCACTTCGAGCGGGCTCCCCTTCAGGGAGAACAACCGCTCTCCGCCGGGTCCTTCGTGCAGGGTCCCCATGAAATGCCGGGATTCCGATCTGTGGTTGATGTCCATCAGACGATGTCGCTTCCTCAGTTCGACGGCGTCGATCCCCGCAAGCATGGCCACCCGTATGAGCGCATTCTCGGTCGAGGACCCATGAAACCGGTATTCGCCTCCATCCCGGGTGATCTCGGTTTCGCTGCACAGCACGCACACGCGCATGAGCTTGTACAGCTCTTCGCAGTCGAACCGCTCGGCGGCGCAGTCAAGGGTCAGAGCCACCCCGCCGCCCACCTCGATCCTTTTTCCGTTTATCCAGATCTCTTTGACGGTCATCCTGTTCTGGGTAACGGTTCCGGTCTTGTCGAAGCAGATCGTCTGAACGGACCCGAGGGTCTCCACCGCATCGAGGCTGCGTATGAGGACATGGCGGCGCTTCATGCTCCGGATGCCCAGGGCGAGCGTCGTCGTCGCGACGGCGGGAAGACCTTCCGGGACAGCAGCTACCGCCAGGGCGATCGAGGTTTTGAACATTTCCACGAATCCCACGCCGCGGAGAAACCCGGTAAGGAACACCACCCCGCATACGGCGCCGCTGATCAGGACAAGCTGGTTGCCCATTCGCCGCAGTTGCTTTTCCATCGGGGTTTCCGGGGACTGCGCTTCGCCGACCATGGCCTGGAGGCGTCCGAGTTCGGTGAAGGCGCCGATGGCGACCACTACCGCCAGCCCCTGACCGCCCGTGACCAGGGTCCCCATGAACACCATATTGGTTCTGTCCCCCATCGGGATGTTTTCCCGGACGAGCGGCCCGGTAGTCTTCTGAGCCGGCAGGCTCTCTCCCGTCAGTGCCGATTCGTCAACACTCAGGTAATCGGCTTCCACCAGCCTGCTGTCAGCCGCCACATAGATTCCGGGGCGGAGCACAAGCATATCGCCCAGGGCGACATCCCTTGTGTTGATTTCCTGCTGACGGCCGTTTCTCATGATAAGAACGCCCGGACGGACGAAATTTTTGAGAGATTCGATGGTCTTTTCCGATTCGCTTTCCGTGACGAAGCCGATGGCCGCATTGATTCCGATCACGCCGAGGATCACCAGCGCATCGGCCGCCGCCCCGGTAAACAGGGCGATGCCTGCGGCTATGCCAAGCAAAGCCACGGGAAGGGATTTGAACTGCTCCACAAACATTTCGAATTTGGAAGGCGGGATGGATTCAGGAAGAATATTCTGCCCGTATTTCCTGATGTTCTCATATGCCTTCTGTTCGGACAGCCCATCCTTGGAAGATCCGAGGTCGCACAGGACGGCTTCGGCCTGTTTCAGATGCCAGGGTTCCCTGGGCTGAGCGCGATGGGTGGGGAAAAGCTCCAAATCCCGGAAACGTCTTTTTAGCTTTCCGATCCCGCCGGCGCCATCTTCCCGGGCAGGTTCGTCGCCGTCGAGGGCTTTGCCGGTGCAAAGGGGAGCGGAATGCGTATCGGAGAGCCCTCCGTCTCGGCGAATGTCGGCAAGCACGTCCTCCACTGCCGCCGCTATTGTTTCCGGCATGTTTCCGGAATTGAAAAGTACGAGAAGTTTCCCGGTAATGGGATTCGCTGAGACAACGAGGATATCCCCGCGTCCCTCAAGCCTATGTTCGAGTTCCTTCTTGCAGGACAGGGAACCGTAGAGTTCCTTTATCCGAAATCTCGCCCTGCCTCGAATAGCATGTACGGTCTCAATCACGGGAGCGGCTCTTCTCTCATCCGGGAGTCGGACACGATGCCGGGCCGAAACGGAAAAGGGTTCACAGAGGATTGTCACGGTCCAATGTCAGAATGCTGAAGGCGTACCAGAACGATGCATACCAGGGTAGAGCGACGAAATTGCCCGCCAGGATTTCATACAACCCCATGCCCACGAGGCTGAGAAAGGAAACTCCCGCAAGGTTGATGGCGTCCCCGGAAACCCCTTTGATCCGGTCGTCGAGCGACCTGATGTCCGCTTTGATTTTCTCCATGAAGGTCGGACCCGGGGCGGACGAATTTCTGAGTTCGAAAAGCCCCCGTTCACGAACGAAATGCTCGATCTCGCCCTGCGGACACGTGTGGTTCAACAGCACGCTTGCCGTTTCGGGTGAAACCTGCACGGCCTCCACACCGGGACAGCCGGACAGTGACATGCCAAGGCCTTTGAAAAAAGGACCGTCTCCCCTTTTGGACGGCAGCTTTATTCGCAGCCTGCCATGGATTTTGTGGGCAATATACGCGCCAGGGGGCATCGGCCACCGCTCCTTATGGTTCCCGATTCGGGATTTGTGTCTTCTCAGCGTACTGCTCGATTAGAAACACGCATGTCGAATGTCTTACAGAGAGGTTATTTTAGCCATGGGGTAGATTCATGCTTTTGCCGCTCCTTTGATGGTATTCTCTTCCTACCATCCCGATGAAACAATCGGCTGCCGTAAGAGGGGCACTTTCTCGGAGAGTTCGCCTGCTTTACATTACCTGCAGACGCAGAATACTGCGCGACGAGAAGCTCCGCGCCCCCGTCGCGCTTCCGTCTTCGAGGGCGCATTTTCGGCGCAGTTCCCGTCAATATGTCGATCAATGAGATAGGGTGATAGAAAGAACAGATATGAACGATGTCAAGTCGACCGTAGTAAGGAACCTTCTCCGCATAGCGCCGCACCTGCAAATAGTCCACCATATACCGGGCCGGATACGGCTGAGGATATCGCCTTCCGGCCTGCAGACGGCCCTGGAAATTGATCTCCGGCAGATACGGGATAACGTCCCCGGAATTCTGAGTCTACGGATCAACGCCCTGGTCGGTTCGATCGTGATAGAGTACGACCGCAACCGGCTGAATCCCGACCTCTGGAACCTGCTTTCCAGGCTCAGGATGGCTCCGGAACTCAGAGCCGAGGCCGAGAGCAGGCTGACATCGCTATGGGACTAGTTGTTTGCCTTTACCGGAAGAAACCCGGAACAGGAAGGAAAAAACGAAAGGTTCACCCCTTCGCATCGGGGGCGGTACTAGATTATTGCAGTCAAAAGCGCCAGCGGGGTCCCCTCGAACATCTTCCCGATGGCCATCCCCAGAATGGCTTTGCCGAGCGCCTGGCCGGTTTTCTCCAGCTTTTTCTCGAATACGTGATCCTGGGTCGCGGCCTTCGTATAATCGAAATACCCCTCCCTGCTCAGAACGTTCAGAATGTCATCCCTGTTCACGGAAGCTGAATCGTAGGTGATCAAGATGCTGCCCGTGATGATATTCGCCGAAACCATGGTTACGCCGCGGATGGTTCCGAGTTTTCCTTCAATCTCCCGCGCCCTGGCCGGACAGCCCTTTACGGACGGTGTTTTGATTCTCAGTCTCCCCGGAACGTGATGCAGATAGCAGCTCATTTCTTCTCTCCCCTTGCCCATCGGGCGGCCCGAAGATGACTCTTCGCGGCCTATATCCGCGGCGTTTTCGAAAGTTTTCCAAAGAATTCAGGAAAACGCGATCTTGCACACAATCCAGCAGCGATAATTGACACGGTATCGCTATTATTTCGATTCGGTTGCTCTGATATCACAAAAGTACTCAATCTCAAACCCTCTTCTTCCTTCCGGGCCTCTCCCGGGAAGCATTCTCAACTGAGAGTTATGATAGTCGCGGATTGTGACGGTTGTGTGTCGGAACTGTTGCTTTTGGGCGAAAATACAGCCCTACGGCAAATTTTCCCGCCCCCCCCTTTTCTCGACCGGGAACCTTTGCCTCTTTTCAGTTTTCAAATGTGTCAGGCATGTCACCCGATCTTCACATCTTCGTCATGAATCCGTAACACAACGTACTTATTCTTTGCGGTAAATTTTGGGGAAACGCTATGAACATGAAACCATCGGAGGGGAAAAATTCATGAGAAAAGTGCAATTCATTGCAGTACTTGCGTTGTTCCTGGCGTGTTTCGGGTTTAATGCGGCATGGGCAGGTCCGCTCAAGATTGACGGCTCGACCACGGTCCTCCCAATCGCACAGAAGGTAACCGAAGCGTACATGAAGGAACATCCCGACGTCAGCATATCGGTTTCGGGTGGCGGGTCGGGAAACGGGATCAAGGCTTTGCTGGACGGGACCACGGATATTGCCGACAGCTCCCGTTTCATCAAACCGGAAGAAGTGAAGATCGCCGTGGAAAAGGGCGCCTACCCGGTCCCTTTTGCCATAGCATACGACTGCATCATTCCGGTGGTTCACTCGGGCAACTCGATCGCCAACATCACGCTGGACCAGCTCAAATCGATATATACGGGCCAGGTAAAGAACTGGAAGGAACTGGGGGGAGCGGACGCCCCGATAGTCGTAATATCCCGGGACACCTCTTCCGGCACGTATGAAGTGTGGGAAGAAAAGGTCATGAAAAAAGACCGCGTATTCCCGGGAGCGCTCCTGCAGGCATCCAGCGGCGCGATCGTTCAGGCAGTCGGCAAGAACAAGAATGCAATCGGCTACATCGGCATCGGCTACGTGGACAAGAGCGTGAAGCCGCTGACCGTGAACGGCATTGCCGGTACGGAAGAAACGACCCTGAACGGGACTTTTCCCATTTCGCGGCCGCTCTTCATGTTTACCCGCGGCTGGCCGACCGGGGACACTCTGAACTTCATCAACTACGTCCTGCATCCCCAGCGAGGCCAGAAGTTCGTAAGGGAAGCAGGCTTTGTTCCCATGTATTAGATTGCGTGTAATTCGAGCGGCTCTCTCCCCCTCCTCGGGGGAGAGGGCGGGGAAGTGTCGCATGTTCAAGGGCCGCAAGTTAAGAGAACGCTCCATCCGCTACTTTTTTCTTTTTACCGCATCTTTTTCCATCCTGGTGCTTTCCATGATCCTTGTCTTTCTGTTCATGGAAGGTGCCCCCATTTTGAAAGAGGTACCTCTGTCCAGGTTCATCCTCGGCCAGTTGTGGTATCCGACCAGTTCTCCGCCCGATTTCGGCATTTTCCCACTTCTGATCGCTTCGCTTGCCGTCACCGTTCTGTCCGGCCTCATCGCCATACCTCTCGGACTGATGACAGCCATCTTCCTGGCGGAAATCGCCTCGACCGGAATCCGCGAGATTTTCAAGCCCATCATCGAACTGCTGGCAGCACTTCCTTCGGTAGTGATCGGCTTTTTCGGCATGGTCATCGTCGCTCCTTTCCTCCAGGATCACTTCGACGTCGCGACGGGACTGAACTTTTTCAATGCCGCCCTCATGCTGGCTTTCATGTCGGTGCCCACCATCTGCAGCATTTCCGAAGATGCGATCCACAGCGTCCCCCGGGACCTGAAGGAGGCTTCCCTGGCGCTCGGGGCCACGCACTGGGAGACTATCCTTCGCGTCGTCCTCCCCGCCTCCCTGTCCGGAATCAGCACCTCCGTGATCCTCGGGATGTCGCGTGCGGTCGGGGAAACGATGGTGGTGCTCATGGTGGCCGGCGGCGCGGCGATGATTCCGGGTTCCATCTTCGACCCCGTCAGGCCCATGCCTGCGAGCATCGCGGCTGAGATGGCAGAGGCGCCTTTCCGCAGCAGCCACTACCACGCGCTCTTTGCTATCGGTGTAGTGCTGTTTCTTTTTACAATGCTTTTCAATCTCATAGCAGACTACATCGCCCAGAAGCATAAACAGACGGGCGCGGCAACCCTGTGAACGGGCGAAGGGAGACAGGTTCTATGGCAACATCGCGCTTTCAGACACCGGAAATGGATTCCCGACAGGCCGGCGCGTCCGTCCCTCTCGCAACCCGGACGCCCGCGAGCAAGACCGAATCCGGGGCGCCTGCCCGTAAAACGCCCCGATACAAGCCGGTGCGTCCGCGATGGATAGTGCAAAGGTGCATCTTCGGCCTGTTTCGCGGCGCGGCCTTTGTCAACGGCCTTGCCCTGGTGACGATCATTTTGTTCCTGGTCTATTACGGGTGGCACGCACTCGGCTGGACGTTTCTCACCCAGGCGCCTTCGGATTCCATGACCAAAGGCGGGATTCTCCCCTGCATCGTCGGCACGCTCCTTCTAAGCCTCGGAGCAATGCTCGTGGCTTTTCCCTGGGGCATCGCCTCGGCAATCTACCTGAACGAATACGCACGTCCGGGGCTTGCGGTGCGGATCGTCCGGCTGGGAATCAGCAACCTCGCAGGGGTGCCGTCGGTGGTGTTCGGACTGTTCGGGCTGGCCTTTTTCGTCACCTGGTGCAAATTCGGCGTCAGCATCCTGTCGGGGGTCCTGACCCTGGGCGTCCTGATCCTGCCCGTTATCATAGGCACGGCAGAAGAAGCGCTGAGATCGGTGCCGCAAACCTATCGGGAGGCGTCGCTCGGACTCGGCGCCACCAAGTGGCAGACGATCTACCGCGTGGTGCTCCCGGCCGCTTTCCCCGGAATGCTGACGGGTTCCATTCTCGGCATCAGCCGGGCCGCCGGCGAAACCGCGGCCATCATGTTTACCGCCGCCGTCTTTTTCACACCTTACCTGCCCTCATCCCTGCTCGATCCCGTCATGGCGCTGCCCTACCACATCTATGTGCTCGCAACGGCCGGGACTCAGATCGAGGTCACACGCCCGCTCCAGTACGGCAGCGCCCTGGTGCTCATCACCCTGGTCTGCGGAATGAACCTGATCGCCATTCTCTACAGGGCCGGGATACAGAGGTCGAGATAGTAGATCCTGTACGATCCGGCGTCCGGCCTTCCCACGCAAGATTTACATCTCCAACGTCCTAAACGAAAAACCTCCGTGAAATTCGAATTACGATCTGACTGGAAGCCGTTGTCATAATATTGACCGGCCCTCTGCCGTCCGGCGGAACAGGAACAAGATACCCAACTACTCAAGTTATTGTTTCCAATCCTATTTTATAGTTCCCCGAGCCATTCGGGATGTCTCCTGCATGACCGTTTCCGAAGCATCGCAAGAGGGGCATCAAATTTGCAACGGCCCTTTTCCGGAAGAGTGCGCTTTCGACTAAACGACCGGGAAGGGAATCATATGGGCTTGAGGCTCCAAGTCCGTCGCCTGCGGACTTCAGGCGGTTTTACTCTCGTGGAACTGATGGTGGTGGTGGCTATTGTGGGCGTTTTGGCGACCGTAGCGACACCGGCCTACATCAACTACATCAACCGGACCAAGCAGAGCGAAGCTGCTGCCATGCTGCTCACGGCCCGACTTGAGATGGAAGAATTCCTTACCGACAACGCCCGTTACGCCTCCACCATCCAATGCCTGCCGTCCTTTGTCGCGGCCGGGAACACATTGTGCGCTGCCAACGTGAGCAAGCCGAAGTACTACACCTACCGGGTCCAGCAGGCAACCACCTCGCATTACACCATCGCAGCCACCCGGAAGATATATTCCTGGGCGCCGACGGATGGTCTGACGATCAGTTCGGGTACCGACTACCCGATCGTGCAAAACACAAACGCGCTAAAATTCTCCCTTTTCAAATGGCTGTTTCAATAGGAAGGGTTAGCCATGTCCAGGACCATTGCATTATTGTCCGGTCTTTTTCTCCTTTTCTGTTTCCTGCCGGCTGCGTCAGATTTTGCGTCGGCGGTCATGGCCAATCCCGGTCAGTCGACTTCCGTACAAACCACCCCGGCCTCCCCGGGCGCTTCGGCCGGCGCTCAAAAGTCGGCCCCGGGTTCCTCGGCGATCCTTTCCTCAACCGCAAACAACACCCGCGAGGTAGTCAACATCTGGGTGGGCAGGGTGGAATCCAACGCCATCTACTCGAAGGATGGGAAGCGTTTCGACTTCAACAACGCAACCCGGGTGATCAAGAACATTCAGCCCGGAACGACGCAGAGAACTGCCGAGCTGGTATACGAAAACAACGTTCTCCTGTTCGTAACGATCAGATAGGGAATCATTGACGGGGATATACCGCTGTTGAGGAGCAGTTTATGAAGAAGACCTGGGTCGTGCTGTTGGTTCTCGTTTCCCTTTTTCAGCTTCCCGTTCACCCGGGAGAAACACTGGGCGCCAGCCCCTGCGGCGACTCCCTGGCGCCACCCTTCATTGCCTCCGGCGTCAAACCCAACATCCTGATCGTCCTCGACAACTCCAACAGTATGGATGAAGATTTTTACGGAAACGCCGTCGGGTCCTATTCTACCGCCAGCAAATCGGTAATCGCCAAACAGGCGCTCCAGAACCTGCTGGTCGAACTAAAAGACAAGGCCAACGTGGGGCTCATGACCTACAACCTGCCCTCGGACACCGACAAAGGCTATCTGTACAACGACTACTATTTTGCATCATACAATCCCAATTCCTACTGCGCAAACCCACCGGACGCCTGCCAGACATGGTGCGTGACGGACAGCCTCACGGCGAAGGCCGAGTGCCAGGCATCCTGTCCAAACCTCACCATTACCGATACGATAATCACAAGCAATCCCGCCAACAGCTCCTACAGGCAGACCTACTGCCCACTGGTCTTCCCGAAGACGCAAAGGGCGGTCAACCCGAAGGACACCGGCAATTATATCTATTACAAGGGCGCCTACCCCCTGTACACTTCCAGTTCATCATACGGGAATGTGATGTACGCTTATTCGGACCATTACAGCACCTCGAACAACGCGTCCAACAGCTATGACATGTATAAATACAAATCGGGAACGAACGACGACGACAACAACTACTCGAACGGGTTTGGAAGCTGGACGTTCAACCCGACCGACACGGATATAGCCCTGGGCTTCTATAACTTCGGCAAGCGGCAGGCAATGACCTATGTCGGGAGAACGTGGTATTCCAATTCCACTGTTTCCTCGGGCTCCCAGGGCTACCTCAAGGTCGCCGTCGGGGACCTGAGCAACACCACGCAATTCAATAACGTCAACAACATGCTCAATCCGTATGCGGGTGACATGAACGGGTACATGGCCTGCACCGCCAACGATCCCGATACCTGTTCCTATGTCGTAAACTCCGGCCTCACGCCCACGGCCGGGACCCTGAAAGCGGCGCAGAACTATTTCAACGGCTCCTATTCCGGGCAAAGCAGCCCCATCACTTCGAGCTGCCAGAAAAACTACGTCATATACGTCACCGACGGTCTGCCGGACACAAACCTCGCCGGCTCCACCCGGGACAACCTTACAAACGTCATGAACGAGGTGAAATCCCAGCTGAGCAGCCTGCAAACCCAGGTCAAGAAAACCATCAGCGGAAAGTCGTACACCTTCCCCGTCAAAACCTACGTGCTGGGCATGGGACTCTCCCCCCAGGCCAAGACGAACCTTGACCAGATGGCGATAACAGGCGGCACGCCCACCTCGACAGGACACGCCTACTACGCGGACAGCGCCGACGATTTGACGGCCGCACTCGAAACGATCGTCACCGACCTGCTCGGGCGCGTTGCCTCCGGAAGCTCCATTTCGATCCTCTCGGAGGGCCAAACCCAGATGGGCGCCAATATGCTGCAGGGCGTCTTCTACCCCAGCAAATACTTCGGCACCACGTCCCTCAGCTGGCCCGGCTACCTGTACGACTACTGGTTCTATAACGGTGAATCGGTGAACAACATACGCGAGGATACCGTTCACGACTACATCCTCACACTCGATCAGGACAACAGGCTGGAATTCAATTTCAACAACCAGGACGGACTCTCCCTAAACTTTTACTCCGACCCGACCGGCAAGGGTGAAGCCAACACGCTCGTAAACTCCACGCCAAAGACTCTCGACGATGTGAGCCCCATATGGGAAGCAGGAAAGATGCTCCTTGCCACGCCTGCGGCCAACAGGAAAATCTACACGGTGGGAAGCTCCGGCGGCCTGGTGAATTTCGACGCCGCAAATTCCGCTCTCACCACCCCGGCGTCGTCGCTGCTGGGCGCGGCATCGGGCTTCGATGCCTGTCTCAGAGGAGCAAACGATACAGCGACGCTGCAAAATCTGATCAATTACGTGCGGGGCACCGATTTGACGAATTGCAGGAACAGGACGGTCGGCATGTGCTGGAACGGCAGCAGCTATAACAGCACGCCGTGCAGTTCCGACTCGGATTGTTCCTCTCCCTACAACAGCTGCAAAACAAATGTCTGGAAGCTCGGCGATATCGTCTACTCCTCCCCGCAGGTGCGAACCGATTACAAGTACTGCTCGACCGACGGCACCGCCTTCAACAACCAGGCCTGCACGACGGATTCCGACTGCACTTCCCCGACCTACACATCCTGCAAGAAAAAGGAAAGCGTGGTATTCGTGGGTGCGAACGACGGGATGCTGCATGCCTTCAAAACCGGCATCCTGACCGACCAGGGAGTCGACAAGAACCAGCACCAGGTAGAGAAACTCACCGGCATTCCGAATGCGGATTCGGGCAAGGAACTGTGGGGCTTCATTCCCAAGAACAGCCTTCCCTACCTGCGCTGCCTGGCCGTCCCGCCGCCCAACACCTGTCATCTCTATTACAACGACCTGAGCCCTTACATTACCCAGATGACCGTGGGAAGCGTAACGAAGACCGTCCTGATAGGCGGCATGCGACTGGGGGGAGGCGCCATCCAGACAACGCCCAAATATTGCCTCAACAGTTCCGGATCGCCGAACGGGGTCACCTGCAACAGCACCTCGGACTGCGTTTCTCCGTACAACTCCAGTTGCGCGGAGCCCGAGTACTGCCTCAGTTCCTCCGGGGTGACAAACGGGGCTTACTGCACCAATAAGAACAACTGCGCCTTGGGGTACAAAAACGACTGCGCCCCCCTTCAATACTGCTTCAACAGTGCCGGAGCAACCAACGGAACAACCTGCGCCGCTGTCTCGAACTGCAGTGCTCCCTATAACAGCAGCTGCTCGGTGCCGCTCCACACCTCGGCGCCCTCGGACACGTGTTCTCCCATTATCTGTCCGGACCCGGCGTCCTGCTACAGCCCGCCTACATGCACGGGGCTCTCTTCCTACTACGCCCTGGACATCACCGATGTGGAGAACCCGAAGCTGCTCTGGGAATTCAGCCATCCCCTTCTGGGCTATTCCTACTCGGGGCCGGCGATCATTCATAAGAAATACACCGATGCAAACGGAAACACCGGAAGCCATTATTTTGTGATGTTCACTTCCGGGCCGACAGTGGCTGCAACCGGAAGTTCGATCCAGGACATCCAGGTTTTCGTTCTGAGCCTGGACTCCAACCTCGCGATCGGCAGTCTATATGAGAAAGACCTCGGGAACACCACCAAAAACGGGTTCTCCGGCAGACTTTTCACAACGGGCGTCGATATCGACTTGAACGACGATACGGACTATGTCCTGTTCGGCTACGGCTATTCCTCGACCGGCAATACCGGGGACTGGAAAGGCGGGATCGGCGTGGTCGGCACGAGTGATTCCTCCGACCCGGCCAACTGGTCTTACGACGTCTCGACCTACGCCAATATCGCACAGCTGCCCATAACATCGAAGGTCGAAACCATGAAGTGCTTCGACCGGTGGTATCTGTTTGCCGGCACGGGCAGGTATTTCTTTCCGATGGACAACTTCGGGCCTCCCAGCACCGGCGCAAACTCGGGCAGGAACTTCATCATGGGAGTGCCGTTCTGCAACACGGCCAACCAGGACTGCAAGCTCAACATCAATTACGTAAACGATAATGCTACCGCCTGCAACAACCTCCAGAGGGGCGATCTTGAAAAAGCCGCCTGGCAGTACGATCTCGATGATGCGGAAACCGGTGCGGACGGCAATACTTACCTGAAAGAGCGGCTGACGACCGACCCGTCGATTAGCAACAACAACATGGTCTTTTTCACGACCGACCAGCCGACGAGCGACCCATGCGGCTATGGAGGAAGGACGCGCGTATGGGGAATGAACTGCGCGACGGGAGCCGCTATCACCGACCAGTCCTGTGGAGGGTACAATATAACTGATCTCGGCGGCACCCTCTATTTGCAAACCTCCACGGGAGCCATCAACAAGATCGATGCGTCCACGTCCTTCACCGAAAACGGGGGCCTAACGTCCCCGTGGACAGCGGGAATCCCGCCGGAAAATGCCCCTCCGGTGACGCGCCCCTCAACGACAGTCGACAAGCAGGGCCAGATCATATACTGGATAGAGCGATGAGAAAGCAAAGCGGCTTCACGCTCGTGGAATTGATGGTGGTCGTTTCCATAACCATTTTATTACTGGCATGGGGCGTCCCCTCGTATTCCTCATGGAAAAAGAAGCACGAGGTGGAAAACCAGGTTTTCCAGCTCTATAGCGACCTCCAGTTTGCGCGTATGAACGCGTACAGCCATAAAATCGCTTCCGGCATCTGCTGGGCCGGCGGCACATCGCTGACTTCCTACACGATCCGGAGCGATTCCAACGACAACGGGCAGATCGACGACTCCGGCGGGTTTACCCAGATCGGAAATGGAGTGACGTCAAAGTACACGATCACATCCAACGTTTCCGAGACTAGCGTGACATTTGACGGAAGAGGGTTCCTCAGCCCCAACACTCCGGTCATGTTTTACATCAGTCCCAATTACGGCGCGGCAAATGACTGCGTGGGAGTATCGAGCACAAGAATAACCGTGGGGAAAAAGAATGGCAGCACGTGTTCGCCGAAATAGGCAGGGGTTTACCCTGGTCGAAGTACTGGTGACGATGATGGTCCTTGCATTCGGGATGATGGCTTCGCTTGTCGGAGTCATGGCGGCCATCGATCATACCCTTCTGAACGATATGCGCAACGAAGCAATGAAACTCGGCCAGGAACAGATGGAAGCGGCCCGCAACATGCCTTTTACTTCCATCCAGAACCTTTCGGCCGAAAAGGACGTCAAGCGCCAGTTCAGGAAATCGATGATCAAATTCAGGATATACACGTATAAAGACTCGGCCACCGGTTATCAGCACGACATGACAAAGCTGACCATAAAGGTGGAGTGGGTGTTCAAGAACCGAACCTATTCCTATTCCCTGGCAAGTATCGTGAGGCAGACGAAATGAACAGGCAGCAAGGCATGACCCTGGTCGAACTGCTGGTCAGCCTGACCATTGTCCTCATCGTTCTGGGAACGGCAAGCATGGCCTACCTGAAACTCCTGAAGGGCTACAAGTCCCAGGGAAAGATCGCCCAGAACTACATGGCCAACCTCACGGGACTGGAGATGCTGCGCTACGATGTCGAAATGGCGGGATTCGGCCTTCCGTCCGACATGAACGGAATGACATACAGCGAAGCGGCATCGGGAGCCTGCTCCTACGACACCGGTTCGGCCCTCAACGATGCCCCCGTCGGCGTTCCGAAACCTTTTGCGGCCAGGGACAACTCCGGGCCAAACGGTTCGGACGTGCTCACCATCAAATCGAGCGTCGCCAACATAAACCCCACGAGCAGGAAATCGTCGATGGTGATGTACGGCACCCCGCCCACTGTCAAGCAGTGGGGCCGCACCGATCTGGACTTCTCGGCCGACGGCAACGGCGACAAGCTGGTCATGTTGTCGAGGGACGGCAAGCTCCTGGTGAACGGGGGAGGAACGACATGGACACCTGCCACTTTCACCGGAACAGATGCAACTTCCCTGGTTTCGAGCCTGATGATGACCGCCAGGGATGTCTATTTCCTCTACGGCCTCGACTCGGACGCGGTCCACCGGATGCCCTTCAACCGGGTCGACTATTACCTGGATAAAGTTGCAGGTCAGTTTCCGAGCAGTTGCGCGGCAAGCACCTACACGCTCTACCGCGCCGTCATCAGCCAGGCCGACGGTCGGCCGGACCCCGTTCCCCTGCTGGACTGCGTGCGGGACTTCCAGGTTGCTTTCGGTCTCGATACCGATACAAACCAGTCAGTCGATCAGTGGACGAAGGACCTGGGAACGATGACCGCTGCAAACATACGCCTCAAGGTCCGCGAGGTGCGAATATTCGTCCTGGTCCAGGAAGGCATGGGCGACATAGGGAAGAGTGCCGGCTTCCGGTTTTCCGGCTTCCTGCACCTCGGCGACCAGGAGATTGCCAACAGCGTGGATTCCGCCAACTACCCCTCGAACACTTTTCTGACGTGGAGCCAAACGGCGCTTCCGGGCTCCGGCTATTTGAGCAAATGGACGCCGACGGACGCGGACGTCCAATACCGGTGGAAGGTCCTCCAACTTGCAGTCAAACCGCTGAATTTAAAGTGATGAAAATAATGGGAAGCTCGCTTCGAAACGAAAAAGGCATAGCCCTCGTCACCACCCTGATGCTGCTCGTCCTTGGATTTGCCGTCGTGGTGACCCTGCTCCGGCTAATTACGGCCGAAACAAAGCTTTCACGCCTCGAGCAAAGCTACACGACGGCACTGGAAGCTGCAAAAAGCGGAACGGACCTGTTCCTTTTCCTGATCCAGAACGGGCACGACTCTACCCCGGCAATCGGCGGCAAGACACCGTTCGGAACCACCAATGCCGCCTGTCTTTCCATGAAGATGAATGATAAGACCGCAAACTGGAACAAGCCCGGCTGTGAAAACCCAACAGACCCACTACACCCGCAAATAGACCCCGACCCCACGGTCAGCCCGGACTTAACCCTTAATATGTTGAACTACAACGTCAAACTCAAGGTAGTCGACACCACGCAGACCGATCCTCCCGCCTCCTGCCCCTCGTCTCCGCCAACTCCCATCCCGTGCTGCCCGAACGGGTGTTCGTACTACACGGTGAACGTGCGGGCGCAGGCGCCATCGACGGGCGAGCGCGCCGAGATCACTTTCGTGTACCAGTATGACAGGTAGCCTCCACGCAGCCCCTTAAACCGCTTCCGCGATGATATTCCCTGCCCTCGGAATGCTCGATTCGCAGGGAACCCCGACCTGGCACAAACCGCAGACGTCCGATTCGATGCCGTAATGCTCCTTCACGTATTTCAGGGCAGCCTTCAGGTGGTCCGCGCATTTGTTCTTGTCGTGCCCCCGTTCGCTGAGCGCTCCGGCCGGGCACTTCTTTATGCACTTCCCGCACGTCCCGTGAGAATGGAAAAGGCAATATTCGTTATGGTGCGTGTAGGGCCTGGGAGTCGGCGGAAGAGCGATCCGGGCAACTACGGAACCGCAGCGCACGGCCTTTCCCACCGGCGTTATAAGACCATCGCACAGTCCGAAAGTACCGAGCCCTGAAATGTGAGCGGCGTGTCTTTCCGACCAGTTCGAACACATCCCATACCGTTTCGAGGTCTTCATTCCCCAGAAGGGGGCAAGAACCGGGGCGACGGCTTCGAACCCGGCATTGCGTAAAATGTACACCAAGTGTTTTCTCAGGCTGACGTTGAACGCCTCGCCGTAATGTTTCGCTTTGGCCCACCTCTCGGAAGGCAGCGTGCTTTCCTTGCGGTTGTCTGCTTTTGTCGCCGCGCTCTGCGGGAGCACCCAGGAAATTACGGTAAGCTGATCGGCCGAGATTCCGATTTCGGGAAACGTCCTCACGAAGATTTCGAGGGGCGAGAGGTAAAATTCTCCAATGTTGGACTGGATCGTTCGATACAGCGGATCGGCCCCGCTGGAAAAGCCCACCAGGGGTTCACCCCAGACCTTTTCTCCGGGAGCCATGTGGATTGAGTTTTCGGGCGAATTCGAGCAGTAGTTTTTGATCGAGCTTTGAAGCCAGGAGGAGAGTTCGCTCATTCCAACGCCTTTCATGAGATTTAAGATTTATTCTTCCTTTCCTTTCTCTACGGTTGCACTAGGATATCAGAATTTGCCGATGGAAATAAGCCCTAATGGGCGGACAGACTGCTTCAGCCCCAGTATTTCAATGATTATTTCTGATCGTCCCCGGCGCGAGGTTGAATTGAGGCGGAGCAGATCGAGGGTGAAAGCCTCTCAGTCTGATGAAAAAGCCCCCAATTCGTCACCCCGACGAAAGTCAGGGTCCAGAAGTACTTGAAAACACAGCATTCCGGCTTTTCGAGACTGTGTCATAATCCAAACAACGAGGAAAAATGCAAGCAGAAGTGGGAATAAAGCCTGGCTCCCGGTCTTCGCCGGGATGACGTCGTTGTTATTTGCCGAGTTTTGATTGCGAGAGTGGGAATCTCCGAAGTTGCCATTAATTGTGACAACAATCTCTCTCGCTGGAACCATCCATGCAAGGGGTTGCACCCCGTTAAATGAAAGTATCGGGATTTGTCGATTCGTTGATTTTATAGCCAAATCTCCGCTATTTCCGTAGGAATGACGATCACGATGATTTTAGAGTTTGTCATCAGTCTGCGAGGCTGAAGGCCTCTCCCTCAAAAGCTGTACGAAGAACATCGAGGCTGGAAGCCGCTCCCACAGGAGGCGGTGTGCTTTGACGCCGGTCCTCAGCCCAGCCGGCGCCGGAACATCCAGACGGCAATCGACAGGGAAACGGCTGCTATCGCCGCCAGCGGCGCCAGGTCGGAAGCGACCACGCCAAGCCCGGCCCCTTCCAGGAACACGCGATGCACCAGCGAGATGGCAAAACGCAGCGGGTTTACCAGGGTGACGTACTGCATCTCGCGCGGCATGTTGCTTATCGGCGTGTTCAGCCCTGACAGTAGGGCAAAGGGCATTATCACGAGAAAGCCCCCCAGGAGCGCCTGCTGCATGGTGGCGGCAAAAGAGGAGATCATCAGACCGACTCCGACCGCCGCGACCAGAAAGAGAAAAATTCCGAAATAGAGGGTGGCAAGCGAGCCCTGGAAGGGAATTCCGAACCAGAACAGCGCAATGCACAGGACCAGGGTGGCCTGCGCCATTCCGATCAGAATACTCGGCGCCGACTTGCCGATCATGATCTCTATCGGCCGGAACGGGCTTACCAGCAACTGGTCGAACGTGCCCTGCTCCCGTTCGCGGGCAACCGACATCGCGGTGAGTATGATCATCTGCACGAGCGTCAACATCCCGATCAACCCGGGCACCATGAACCATCGCGTTTCCAGGTTGGGGTTGTACCATGCCCTCGTGACGGGCTTTATCGAAGGGGGCGATCCTCCCGCCGCCCGGCTCCAGTCGGAATTGAACCGGTCCACGATGGCGGCGATATAGTTGAGAGCCGTGCCGGCGGTGTTCGAATTCCTCCCGTCCGTGATGAACTGCACGTCTGCGGGTTGGCCGAGCAAAAGCCGCCGCTCGAAATCCGGTCCGATCTGCACGACAAGGAGCACTTCCTTGCTGTCCAAGAGCGCCCTGATCCCGCTTTGATCACGCAGGTTTGCTATGCGCCGGAATGTCCCGGACCCGTCGAGCCTTGCCAGAAGCTGGCGGGATGCGTTGCTGCGGTCCTGGTCGTAGACGGCGTAGCGCACCCGGTCCAGGTCGTAGGTGGCGGCATAGCCGAAAACGAGCGTCTGGAAGATGAGCGGCCCGATGAGGACGAACCGGCTCTTGGAGTCCTTCAGAATGGCCAGAAGCTCTTTCCAGATAAGGGTCCTGATCCGGTGCAGCGATTCCATTGCTAGGCAAGCCTCTTTTTGGTTTTGCGAAGAGTCAGTGCAAAAAGAACGACCAGCATGACGATCATGGCCGCGGAGTTTTCGATAATGATGCTCCAGACATTTCCGGCAAGGAAAATGGTCTGGAGAAATGTCACGTAGTAGCGCGCCGGCATCAGGTAGCTGATGACCTGCACCGCTTTCGGCACGCTCGCCAGATCGAAGATAAACCCGGACAGGAACAATGCCGGCAGGAATGTGGCGACCAGGGCGATCTGGCTGGCTATGAACTGGTTTCGCGTGGCGGTCGAGATCAGCAGGCCGATTCCCAGGGCTACGAGCAGGTAGATCGCCGAAACGCCGAACAGGAGCAGCACGGAACCCCGGAGCGGTACGTGGAATAAAAATCTGCCCGCAACCGAGGTCAGCATCAGGCCCCCCATGCCGAGCAGGAAGTATGGAACCGTCTTTCCGATGAGGATCTCCCCGGCGCGCACCGGGGTTACGAAAAGCGCCTCTATCGTGCCCCGCTCCCATTCGCGCGCCATGACCAGGGCCGTCAGGAGCGCCCCCGTGAGGGTCATGATGAGCACAACCAACCCCGGCACGAGAAAATAATGGCTGTCGAACGCCTCGTTGAACCACATCCGGCTCTGAATCCGCACGTGTCCGACCTGCGGACCCGTTCCCACCGTACCCCGGGCCAACATCCACTGCCCGAGTGCGGCATTCACGTAGCCTTCGATGATTCGCCCCCGGTTGGCATCGACCCCGTGCACGATCACCTGGACCGGTGCACCGCCCCGCGCCAGGTCGCGCCCGAAGTTTTCCCGCACCCGTATGATCCCGTCCACCCTGCGCTGCGTCATGAGGTCTTCCGCTTCCTTCATGGAGGGGACCACCGCCGCCTTGAAATATTCGGAACCCATCAGACTTCCGGCGAGTTCCGAAGCATCCGGGGTAGGCATTTCCAAAACGATCGCGACCGGAACGTTTTTGACGTCCAGCGACAGGGCGTAGCCGAAAAGCAGAATCAGGAATACGGGCAGGACCAGGGCGATGGCAATGCTGCTGGGATCGCGCACCACCTGGAGCATTTCCTTCCGGATGAGCGAACGGACACGCCGCAGGCTGACCTGTGAAAGGCCCGCAATGAAACCGCCGTGAACGGATTTTTGCATTTCGTATTTCATGCCGCCCTGTTTTCCTTTGCCCGATGATCTTCCACGATTGCGATGAACGCGTCCTCGATCGTCGGCTCGCGCCCGCCCTCAGTCCGCACCTGCCCCCGGATACCCGCCGGCGTTCCGGCCGCAAGGATCTCGCCGTCCACCATTATTACCATGCGATCGCAGTATTCCGCTTCTTCCATGAAATGGGTCGTGACGATTACGGTAACTCCCCGGTCCGCCAGGCCGCTGATGCGATGCCAGAACTCGCGACGAGCAAGCGGATCCACCCCGGAGGTGGGTTCGTCCAGGAAAAGAATTTCGGGGTCGTGCAACAGTGCGCACGCCATCGCCAGGCGCTGTTTGTAGCCTCCCGGAAGCTGTCCGCTCGGAAGGCCGGTTTTGCCTTGAAGCTCGAACCGGTCGATCGCCCACTGGATGCGATCCCGTTTGCGTTCACCCCGTAATCCATAGGCGCCGGCAAAGAAGGATAGATTTTCCAGGACGGTTAGCTGTCCGTACAGGGAAAACTTCTGGGCCACGTACCCGATCCGCTGCCGGGCGGAGGCGCGGGCATAATGCAGGTCGACCCCGGCAACTCTCAAAAAGCCGGAACTGGCCGGAAGAAGCCCGCAAAGCATCCGGAAAGTCGTGCTCTTCCCCGCCCCGTTCGGTCCCAGAAGGCCGAATATCTCCCCCCGGCGCACCTGAAAACTCACGTTTTTGACCGCGTAAAACGTCCCGAAAGTCTTCACGAGGTCGCGCACCTCCACCATGACCTCGTCAAGGCCGGCTGCCTGCAGGCCCGGCGGCTCACGAAACCCGCACGAAACCAGGGACTCGTCGCCCGCCGTACGGCTCAGCAGTGTCATGAAACCGTCTTCGAACCGCGGCTTTGCCGGGGTTGCCTTCGATCCTGCAGGCAGCATCCCGGCCGGGATGGTTTCTTCTTTGGTAACGAGGCGAACCCGCTCCCCCTCCAGGACCGCATCCACCACCCCGGCCCCGCCCACGAGGCATGCCTGCAGCTGCCGGGGCTTCAGAGATTCCGGCGCTTCCACGAGGAAGGACTTTCCCTGCGCGATTTCACTTATCCGGGCGGGCAGGCCCGATGCGAGCACCTTCCCCTTCAGGAGCAGCACCGTCATGTCGCACCGTTCTGCTTCGTCGAGATACGAGGTGCTCAGAATGACCGTCATCCCCTGCTCTCTTACCAGGCCGTAGACGATTTCCCATAACTCCCTCCGGGAAAGCGGATCGACCCCGACCGTCGGTTCGTCCAGGAGGAGCAGGTCGGGCGACCGCACCAGGGTGCAGGCAAGCCCGAGCTTCTGCTTCATGCCGCCGGAGAGTCTGCCCGCAAGGCGCCCCATAAACCGGCCGAGGCCGGTCATCTGCATGAGCCTGGGATAGCCGATGGCGCGCTCTTCCCGGGATATGCCGTGCAGGTCCGCGTAGAGGTCCAGGTTTTCCCTAACCGTCAGGTCTTCATAGAGGCCGAATTTTTGAGGCATGTACCCTATGCGCGACTGCACGGACTGCGGGTCCGCGGTAACATCGGCATCCATGACCCGGATGGTCCCCGATTCGGGCAGCAGCAGCCCCGCCGCAATGCGGATGAGTGTGGTCTTCCCTGCCCCGTCAGGTCCGAGCAGCCCTGTTACGGCGCCTCCTGACACCTTCAGGGACACTTCGTCGAGCGCCCGGATTGTGCCGGAGCCGTACGGGAATTCCTTGGTCAGCCCCTCGCATTGCAGAACAGCCGGTCCGAAATCCTGTGCATCCATGCCATCGAAACCTTTCAATCAAATGCAAAGTGCTTCCGTGGGGGAGGCTTTCCGCCCGGCAGACTGTTGCAAAGCCCCCAATTCGTCACCCCGACGAACCCCGGATCGGGTCCGGGGCAGGCATCTGGGTCCAGAAGTGCTTGAAACAACTGGGTTCCGGCTTTCGCCGGAATGACGATCACGATGATTTTAGAGTTTGCCATCAATCTGCGCGGCTGGAAGCCGCTCCCACAAAATACTGGAACCATCCTGTAATTCTTTGTAGTTCGTTCTTCTTCGCGGCTTTCTTCGCGCCTTCGCGAGAGAAAAAGAAAGTCGATAATCCAGCCTGTCTCAGTGGCTCCGATCGTCTAATCGCGGCTGGAAGCCGCTCCCGCAGAATACTGAAACTATCCTGTAATTCTTTATAGTTCGTTCTTCTTCGCGTCTTTCTTCGCGCCTTGGTTCCCTTTAAGTTGACGGTCATGCAAATCGAGGGCTTGCGATGACCTTTCGGCTACTTCGCCTTGCCCGGCTTGTTGTTTTCCGCGGTGAGCGGGATCTTCACCGTTGCGGGCATCCCCAGCCGCAGTTCGTCGCCCGGGTCGGTCACGAAGATACGGACCTCGTACACCAGCGAGGTCCGCAAATCCGTTGTCTCGACGGACTTGGGGGTAAACTCCGCGATGGGGGAAATGAACCCCACCCATCCGGAATAGTCCCGGCCGGGAAAGGAGTCCGATTTGACGATAGCTTTCATCCCCAGCTTCACCTTGCCCAGTTCGCGTTCCGGCAGATACGCGCGGACCCATTTGGGGTCCGTGATGGCGATGTTGAGTACCGGGCGCTGCGGGGAAGCCATTTCACCGGGTTCGAGCAGCCGGTTCTGAACGATTCCTTTCGATGGGCAGACGAGCGTCGCATACCCGAGTTGCTGTCGCAAAACCGCCAGGTCTGCTTCGTACCCCTTCAGAACCGCGTGCGCCTCGGCAATGTCTTCCTGCCTGGGGCCGATCACGGCGAGATCGAGTGTCTTTTGGGCAACCCGCAGCCTTGCCTCGGCAATCTCGGAAGCAGCCTTCGCATTTTCCATCTCCTGGCGACTGCTTGCACCCGAACCGGCCGTCTGTTTTATCCATTCGAAGTTCCGCCGCGCGTTGTTCAAATCGGTTTGCGCGGCGATCACGTTGGCCTTGGCCTGGTCGATCTCCTGCGGCCTGGTTCCGTTTTCGAGCCGCTCCACCACATGGCGCTGCGCCTGCACGTGCGCCTCGGCGCTTGCAACCGAGGCTTTGAGCCGCTCCATGTCGAGCGTGCCGAGAACCTGGCCTTTTTCCACCCGGTCCCCTTCCTGCACCAGGACCGCATCGATCCTCTCGTTCGCGTTAAACGCCAGGTTCACCTGCCGCAGGTCGACATTCCCGTACAGGACGACTTCATCCCGCACCGTTCCGTCAGGGTAGGCAATCAGCCATCCTCCCACGGCTGTAGCCGTAACGACGGCAAACAGGACCAGCAGAATCGCCTTTTTCATCTCCCCACCTCCCCGCTTCCTTCCCAAAGTGTGTTTTCAGGTCCGGTTCCCGCCACTGCCCGAATTCCGGCCAGGGAAAAGCGCGTAATGTGATCGGCGAGAAGTTCTATATCGCCGGGGCCGAAAGCGCCCGGGCGAAGCATGGCTATCACACTTCTTGCCAGATAGTGGTGGAGGCACTGCCCGACGACGCTCATCGCACACAGGAAAAGGGCATCGCCGCCCTCTGACTCCCCGCGATACGCCTGGAACAGTTCCCGCAGTATCCCTGTCATACGCTCGAACAGGGGCCGGACCGTGTTTTCGACCATTTCGCCGATCGCACCGCTCGGCTCGGCGATTTCCAGCGCTATGAGCTTCCCGTGCCAGGTGGGAAAACCTTCCGCAAGGATTCGCTGGAGAAAGGACCGGATGAAGGCCCGCAGCTTTTCCTCCGGGGTGGCGTTCTCTCCCAGTCCGGCATCGGGCGGGTATTTCCGGATGGCCTGCCGGTGCGAATGGTCGAGAACGGCGGAGTAGAGTCCCTTCTTGTCGCGAAAATGATAATTGACCGCACCCACGTTGGTGCCGGCGCGCCTGCATATTTCCCGGACCGTAGCGGCGCGGTAGCCGTGCTGCGCGAAAACCTCGCCCGCAGCCTCGATCAGCCGTGCACGCGTATCTTCAGACCCGTTGGCCATGGATTGACTCCCGTGGTTTTGGTATATTGTTTGGAACGCAAGTTTGTAACATTAGTTTGGAACAATCGTTTGAATAAGTCAATCCAAGATGTTGTCCAAGATGTTGTCTGCGAAACACAGCTCCACCGGCTTGCCTGCAACGTACATCATGAATTCGTTATATAAGTGCCAGGAACAGGCAAAGGAGAAACAGCACATGGACGAGGGGGTCGTGAGGCGGGATCGTCCCATGGCCTGCGGAGAAAGTCTGGTGCAGGGAATAAAAAGGCTGGACGTTCATTTTGGGAGGCAATAGGGGCGGCCACCCCGGGTAGGGGATGACCTCGCAGAGGGGCTGCCCTCCGCCCAGGTCATCGAATTGGCCTTCCCGGGAGGCGTCTGCAGATTCAATGGCTATAAGAATTTTGTGGGAGCGGCTTGCAGCCGCGATTGAGAGCCGATCGCCCCTCGGCCGGGGACGATCGGCTCCTTCGAACCGGAACGCAATCCCTTCAAGTCGGCCCCACGGATATAAAGAGCCCGTAACCCGGCGCGCTCGGGTCGTTGTACTCTTCCAAGACGCCGTCCGTGCAGATCATGCATCTTCCGGCGTCGCAGACTTCGACACCGTGCGGGAAGACCATGTTCGCGTACGCGCAGGCGCGTTTTTCCGACAGGCTGGACCATCCTTTCATGTCACACCCGAGAACCTTTGTCAGGGGAAGGACCGGAGCTTACCGCGATAACGGCACCTGGAGCCACTGTCCATCTTTGCAGAAGAAACAGTACTTGTCATAGCATCGTTTCTGGCCGTCCAGGTATTTCGTCCCGGCATGCATACAACTTTTCTTTTCCATGGATACCCCCATACATTATGCTGCTATATCGATATGTTAAGCATTGAACACGCGCTTCGGACAAAGAAAACACCTGGTAAGCTGCGGCAGCGGGATCGGACTCGCCTTTCACAGGTTCGGATACAGCTCGGCATCCGATTCACATGGGCAGATTCCGCCTGTCTCTTCCCAAACCCCGTTGTCGCACTTCTCGCACTTCCCTGATCGGCAAACAATGGATTCGAGGGGATATTCATAACCGGCAATTTTGCAGGAAGTCACTTCAACCATGTTGCTCTCCTTTCATACCGGGTCTGTAGAGGCGGCTAAAGACCGGGCGGCTTGCCGCCCGAGCTTGCTCACATCTGAAATATTCTAATGATTTCAATTCAATGGAGCTAGCCCTATCCCTTCTTAAATAGGGCACCAAGCCGCCAAGAAGGACGAACTATAAAGAATTACAGTGTGGTCCAGGTATTTTGTGGGAGCGGCTTTCAGTCCCGCCTCGGCGCATAGGCGTCAACTTAACACTTCGTGCGAATATCCGTTCCTTTATGGATCAAATCAAATCAACCGCAGAGGCGCTGAGAACGCGGAGGAAAAAACGAAAAGTACAATTCAGCGGTTCGCAATGATATCTCCATTTAGCTTACCCTGCGGTCTCTGCCTTTTTCTGCAGACACTGAGGCCAGCAGAGAGGTGCAGAGAGCGCGCAGAGCATTTATGCCCAATTTTGGAAAGCCTCATGCGTGTTTCTCAGCGTCCTCTGCGTCTCTGCGGTGAGATCTTTTTGTCTTACCCCGACCAATTCTCAATAGTTTTGACGGCCATGCGCACTTGCGGGAGTGCAAGCCGCTCTCACAAATTAGCGGTTCGCCTCACTTAAAACCGGTCGAAAACCCAGGTATTGTCGTAATTGAGCCGGCTGCTTCTGAGGCGCTCCTCCACGACCAGGGTCCGACCGTCGTACTCCATACGGTAGCGGACCGTGTTGTCCGCTTCCGGATCATATCCCGGGAAGCGGGAAACCAGTACGAGTTCCTCCCCTTCCCAGTGCAGCGTGGTATGGACCACGAGAGGACCGATGGTTTGAACGACTTCGACCCCGTCGGTTTTGAGCGATATGGTAAGTTCATCCGTCTTTCCGTTGATCACGTGCTTCCGGTCTACCCGGAAAAGGGGCTCCTCGTGCTTTATTATGAAAACGGTCGATTCCGGCGCCGTGATCTCCAGACTGCTCCGGTCCGGGTTGAATCTCCAGTTTCCCGTGAAGTCGGGGTGGGCCGCTGCTTCTCGATCGAGTGGAGCCATCGTCTTCTCCTGCTCTTTTTGGGGGTGTTTCACTAAGTCCTTCCGCATCCCGATTCCATCGCCGTCTTCGTAATATCCCGGGATGTCTTTCGTCTTAGCATAGCCATGACCTGCGAAGAAAGATATGGAACCCGCATGGTCTTTGTGCGTTTCGAGAGAGATGAAGGAAACCCCGCGGTCCCGCAACCGCTTTTCGAGCGCAGCCAGCAGAGCGCCGGCATACCCTTTCCGGCGGAATTCGGCAAGAATGCCGATAGAATAGATCCGCCCCTGGAGCTTCCCGCTCCTCAGCCGCTTCTGCACGCCAACGCCGTGCCCGATGATCTTTCCATCCAGAAGGCCGACTAGGACATCCGCATTCGCAGCATCGATAAGGTATCGGTACGCCCGGCGGGAGAAAGGTTCGATGGGGAAGAGGGATTCCTCCACCCTCAGGATCTCCCCGAGAAGGCCCCGGTCTGCAGCAACAATCTGCAATGCATCCACTACAATCCCGCGCTTGTGCATTACCCGTTTCCCGCCCGGTCGTAGAACGTCGTGAGGATGGAATCGGGCGTCTCGCCGCGTTCCGTGATACGGACGATCTTCTCCCGGTATTCCTTCCCGACGAGGTGACGCAGCGGCTGGTCGACGCCGGCAAAGCACGAAAAGGCATCGGCGATTTTCCGATCGACTTCCCGGTAGACATCCGCCATCTCGCCGATCCTCACCACTCTCCCATTATCGGCCCCCTCGCGCAGACTTTCGAGGGGGAAATCGATGTTCAGGGCTCTGTAGTCGCAGGTCAGTTCCTCTCCCGGCAGTATGTCCCGCACGGCAAGCTCCAAGTCGTAGGCGGTGGCGACGGTACTGGCATTGAAGTCGTGGTTCATGTACCTGCCGTGGTCCCATAGAAGCAGGTACCGGCCATCCCTGTCGCGGTAGGTATAATTCAGGAACCGCTCCTTGCGGTCCTCGTCCAGGGATGCCACGACGGAGGCGTCTACGACCCGGTCCAGGTCGTCCCGGGCCCATGTGATCGTTCCCTTCGGGATGAATGCGCCGGCAAACACCCCGAAGCCGAGGGTATGGTCGATAAAACGCAGTTCGGTATTCGGGTGCATCATTGGACGCCATGCCCATTTCCGGCCGAAAGAGGCCGGATATAGCCCCACTGTTCGAGCAATGCCCGGTCCGTCTCCATGAACTTCTGCCCGATGTCGTTCCGGTAGAACATCTTTGGAATGTGGACCTTCTTCGCC
>JAEZXS010000001.1 GCA_023442755.1 Pseudomonadota bacterium
GGTAATGCGGAAAGTGAATGCGAAGCCAAGCCGGCGAAGAGCAATCGGATCCTTGCCGTTACAACACTCGTCAGAAGGCTCCCCGAACCTGTCTACAAGATAATCGGAACACTCGTGGACACGGAACGGGTTTCGGTTTGTCCGGATTAGCGGCCGCGGCGATCGGAGCAAGCAGACACGCGGATCGAGAGGTTACATCTCCGGGGTATGCTGGAAGGGGCATTGGATGTTCGACGGGAAGAACACGACCCAAGCGCTTGAAGAGGCTCTGACCGAGCCGGACTCGCAACGATTTTTCTTGAGCCTGTTCGTGGCCGGGATTACTCCCAGATCGCTCCGCGCCATCGAGAATGCGGAAAAACTCTGCGACGAATATCTCAAAGATCGATATGAACTCGAAATAGTCGACATCTATCAGCAGCCTGGGCTGGCCAAGGGGGCCCAGGTAATAGCCGCGCCCACCCTGGTCAAAAAGCGTCCACTTCCGCTGCAAAGATTCATCGGGGACCTTTCCGATCCCGAGCCCATTCTCATAAGACTGGCCGTCAAAAAGGAAAAACGCTAGATTCCCGTACCCACAGGGAGTTTTCAATGACGACGCAGAAGCCAGGCAGGCAGGAGTTGCTCGAAAGAATCGCAGCCCTCGAAGGGCGCCTTTGGGAAACAGAGCAGGCGATTTCCGCGATACGCAAAGGCGAGGTTGATGCACTCGTCGTCGAAGGTTCCGAAGGGGACCGCCTCTATACGCTGTCGGGGGCCGATTACGGCTACCGCGTCGTTGTAGAGTCGATGAACGAGGGGGCGGTAATTTTCGCTTCCGATTATTCCATCTATTACTGCAACGGCAGTTTTGCGGAAATGCTCCAGGTTCCTATTCAGAAGATCATTGGTGCGAACCTGGAGTCATGCATCGATGAGCAGTTCCATTATGAGATAAAGGAAGTATTCCGGAGAGGCAGAGATTCCGGAAAGGCTGTCGGGGAATTTCAACTGAAGCGCGCCGATGGAACCACCCTGCCGGTGAGGGTATCCATAAACTTTGTGAATCTGGAAAATTTCCCGGGCATTTGCGCCATAATAACGGACCTGTCCGACCAGAAGAAGAAGGAGCGGGAACTCCGGGCAACAGCCGAGCAGCTCAGGCGCAGCAATGAAGACCTCAGGGATTTTGCCTTCATCGCCTCCCATGATCTCCAGGAACCGCTCAGGAAAATCAGAACGTTTGGTGACCTGGTTGTCCAGAACAACCGGCACAGGCTGGATTCCAAAGGCCGGGATTACCTGGACAGAATGCAGAAATCCGCGAGGCGGATGCAGCAGTTTATATTCGATCTTTTGAAGTATTCGCGTCTGAATTGCGCCTCAACTCCATTGGACATGGTGGATTTGCGGGAAGCTGCCGTCGAGGCGGCGTCGGATTTGGAAGTGAAGATCGAAGCCGAAAAAGCCGGAATAGATATATCTGACCTGCCGTCGATAGAGGCGGAGAAGAGCCAGATGCAGCAGCTTTTTCAGAATCTGATGGCGAATTCCTTGAAATTCCGAGGAAAGGACGCGCCCCGGATCAGGATTTACTCCCAGGCGGACAGCCGGGAGTGCCGGATATTTGTTGAAGATAACGGCATAGGTTTCGAAGAGATCTTCTCGGAGAAGATTTTTACACCTTTCCAGCGCCTGTGCGGACGGAGCGCCTATGAGGGCACCGGAATGGGGCTGGCGATATGCCGGAAGATAGTCGAAAGACACGGGGGCAGCATAACCGCCAGGAGCGAACAGGGAACAGGATCGACCTTCATAATCACTCTCCCTCTCAAGCAGAGCCGGTAATCGCGTGGTTTGTCGCCCGGCAACACATCCCGCACCAGCCAAATTATTCACGGAATATGTGAAATTCTTACGATTGGTGATTATAAATCCAGAATTCGGCTTTCCCAATCACTGAAGTACTGGAGGGTGATCCATTTAATGGCAACGCATGGGCGGAGCAAGGTGGAGTTACTCGAAAAGATTACGAACCTTGAAGAGCGCCTCAATGAGGCGGAACAAACCCTGGAAGCAATTCGCAGCGGCGACGTCGATGCCCTGGTTGTCGGAAGACCGGGCAAGGAGTATCTGAATACTCTCTCTGGCGCGGATTATGTGTACCGGGTGCTCGTCGAGTCAATCAATCAAGGCGCCCTGATCCTTGCCCCCGATGATTCCATCGGTTACTGCAATAATTCTTTCAGTGAGATGGTCCGCCTGCCGGTTCAAAAGATAGTCGGCTCCTGCCTCAAGTCATTCGTCACCCCCGATTCCCGCTGGGATACCACTGAATTGACCCGAAAGGCGTGCAGAGCGGGACGCGCCGGGGGAGAATTCGTGCTCCGGCGCAGCGACGCGGCTCTCATTCCGGTGAACATCTCGCTGCAATCCGTTCGGATGAAAGAATTTGAAGGGGTGTGCGCCATTGTCACCGACCTGACCGCACAGAAGCAGGCCGAAGGCGAGTTGAAAGGGCATCGCACGGAACTCGAACGACTGGTCGGAGAACGCACAAGCGACCTTGCGGGGGCAAACGCCGAGTTGAGCCAGGAAATAGCCGAACGCAGGCGGGCGGAAGAGGCGCTGCGCCGAAGCGAGTCGCGTTTTAAACTGCTTTCGGAGACCGCAAGCCGGCTGCTGGTCTACGGGGACGCTCGGGACATCGTGAATCGGGCATGCAGCCAGGTGCTCGATCACCTCGATTGTCAGGTCTTTTTCAATTACCTGCTGGACGAACGGGCGGGAAAGCTGCACCTGAATGCATGCGCAGGGATTCCGGACGCGGACAGGCAGAAGATCGAATGGTTCGAGATCGGGGACGCAGTTTGCGGGCGGGGCGCCTGGGATTCGATCGAGGCCGGCGTCTGCGATAGCTCCACAAGCCCGGATAGTTGCCCCGGAACCGCAAAAGCTTTTGGAATTCAGGCCTATACATGCTTTCCGCTTTTGTCCGAAGGCCGTCTGATCGGCACCCTCTCTTTCGGTGCGAAGACGCGGCCGCATTTTTCGCCCGAAGACTGTGCACTCCTTCGGACCGTTGTCGACCAGGTCACCCATGCCCTGGAGCGGATACGGCTGATAAAGGAACTGCAGGAAACCCGGGATATCCTCGAGTCGCGCGTTCAGGAGCGGACGGTGCGGCTGGAGAATGCCAACGAGCAGCTTCGAATGGTGCCGCAAAAACTCATAGCGGCACAGGAAGACGAACGCAGAAGGATTGCCGGCGACCTTCACGACAGCATCGGCCAGACCCTGGCCGCTTTGAAATTCAGGGTCGAACACGTCCTCGAAATCCTGAAAAAGGGGAATGCCGAAGAGGGCCTCCGTCTCCTCGAACAATTCATTCCCAATCTCCAGTACTCGATAAACGAGACCCGGGCCATTTACATGGGGCTTGCGCCAAAGATGCTGGACGATTTCGGTATCGTGACGACCCTTCACTGGTACCGCCAGGAACTCCTCAAGCTTTATCCCGGCCAGCATATCGAGTTTGAGGTCGATATCCCGGAAAATGAAACGATTCCTCCCCACCTGAACATCCCCATCTACAGGATCGCCCAGGAAGCCCTCAATAACGTTGCGAAACACAGCAAAGCAGAATGGGTCGATCTTTCTCTCGCTGTAAAGCAGGGAGCCGTCGAACTCGTGATATGCGACGACGGAATAGGGATGGACCTGGAATACATCCTCCAGTCCACAATGGCAAAGAGCCTTGGACTAACGGGGATGAAGGAGCGGGCTGAAATGACGGGCGGAAGCCTGCATATCGAATCGACGCAGGGATTGGGTACAACCGTTCGGGCCTTCTGGCCGCCGGACCCGATGCGGCGGCGCAAAACCGGCGTGGAAGTGAGAAAAAAATCCCCCGGGAACCGTGCCCCGGGGGATTTCGGAAAGCGTCGAAAAATCTGAGTGGATCAAACCGGCTTCAACGGCCGGTCTGCTCCTCTTTCCAGGATTACCTCGTCCACCAGTCCGTATTCCTTGGCCTGGTCCCCGGACATGAAAAAGTCCCGGTCGGTGTCGGTCCGGATCTTCTCGATAGGTCTTCCCGTGTGGTCCACGAGGATCTGGTTCAGTTCCTCGCGCAACCTCAATATTTCTTTTGCCTGAATATCGACGTCAGCCGCCTGGCCCTGGAACCCCCCCATGGGCTGATGGAGCATTATGCGGGCATGGGGCAGGGCGAACCTCTTGCCCTTTTCCCCCGCTGCGAGCAGGATGGCTGCCATGCTGGCGGCCTGTCCCATGCACAGGGTCGAAACCTTCGGCTTGATGTATTGCATCGTGTCGTAGATCGCCAGGCCGGCGGTGACCAGTCCGCCCGGCGAGTTGATATAAAAATGGATGTCCTTGTCCGGATCCTCGGATTCGAGAAAAAGCATCTGGGCTATTATCACATTGGCAATGTCATCCGTGACGGCCGTGCCCAGAAACACGATGCGATCGCGCAAAAGCCTCGAATAGATGTCGAAGGCGCGCTCGCCGCGGCTGCTTTGCTCGATAACTATAGGAATGAGTCCCATATGTAGGTTACTCCTGTTCGGCTCCGCCGGAAGCCGGTTCCTCCGTCACTCCCGCGCTTTCCGCTTTTTCCGGCTCCTCGGGCTTGTCCAGATAGACAGCTTCGGCTTCGATGAACTTCAATATTTTATCTTCCAGTTTTCTGTCTCTTGCCTGCTCGATAATGGCGCTGTCCCCATAATCGCGCTTTACCTTTTCGGGATCGACGTTGTAGGTCCTGCCGATCTGCTTGTAGATTTCCTCGACGTCTTCATCACTCAGGGTTATCTGCTCCGTCTCGGCTATCTTCTCCAGAGTCAGCCGGACGCGAATATTCTTTTCCGCCTGGAGGCGGTATCCGGCCTTCATCTCGGGCGTGTTGAAGTGTTCCGGATTGAAGGGAATGCCCTGGCTTTCGAACTGATATTGCAGGTTTTCCGCCATCCTGTCCGCTTCCCGGTCGATGACGCGCGGCGAGATCTCGAACTGGACCTGCTGCAGGACTTTCTCGGTGATCTGCTCGCGCAGCACCTCCGAGATCCGCTGCTCTTCCCTGCCCGTTATCCCCTTGCGGACTTCTTCCTTGAGGGCATCGAACGTGTCGAACTGGCCGGACCCGAGCGACTGGGCGAACTCGTCATTGAGTTCCGGGACTTCTTTTATCTTGAGTTCCTTGATCTCTACGTCAAAATGAACTTTCTTGCCGGCAATCTCGGGCGTGGGTGCGTTTTCAGGGTAATCGAGGTCGAAGGCAAGACTCTCGCCGGGCTTGTGCCCTATCAGCTGCTTGTCGAAATCCGGATGCAGGCTTCCCTTGCCGACCTCGACCATAAAGTCGTGCGTCTTGCCCTTGTCGAAGACTTTGCCTTCCGCCGAGGGGGTGAAATCGACTACAGCCACGTCGCTTTCCGCGATGGGCCGTTCGGTTTCGACGGCGCGCAGTTGTGCGTGTCCCTCGCGCAGCCTGTCCAGTTCGGCCTGGATCTGGCTGTCGGCAATTTCGATGGGCGGCTTGTAGAGCTTCATCCCCTTGTAGTCGGGAAGCTCGAAGGGAGGGCAGATGTCCACGACCGCGATATAGGCGAAGGAGCCGCTCTCCTCGAAGTTCGATTCGCTCACGTCGGCCTGGGTGAGTGGCTTGAGATCGGTTTCCTTGAGTGCTTCCGGAAATGTCTTCTGAATGAACTCCGAAGAAATTTCGTGTTCGACCGCTTTTCCGTAATAGGACTTGATGATGCTCTGCGGAACTTTCCCCGGCCGGAATCCCTTGATTTTCACCCTCTTTGCCAAGTCGCGGTACTTTTCGTCGAATTCTTCACGTACTCTGGATGCGGGAATCTCAACCCGCAGCTTCTTCTGACTTGGGCTGACGTCTGTTACGGAAACGTTCATCTCCACTCTGGTTTACCTTTCTCCTGAATAGTATTTACAGCCGACACAGCTTAGCCGACAAGGCGCGCATTCTGGTGCGAGAGGGGGGATTTGAACCCCCATCCTGTCGCCAGGGCTGGATCCTAAGTCCAGTGCGTCTGCCATTTCGCCACTCTCGCCCGCCAGTACACTGGGAAATCTCAATATAAACCATTTTTTTTTACCCGTGTCAACTTCGGCCGGCGCAGGGCGAATGTCCGTACCCGCAATCGTCAGCAAAACATAATATAGGTATCACCTGATGCCGCATCCAGCACCCGGCCCGGCAGCTCGGCCCCTAGCGGAAAAAGCCCTGGAAAATCGGGATCAGCGCCAGGAGAAGAGGGGCTATTGCAATGGCCGGGACGAAATTTGCCAGGCGCAGGTTCTTTATGTCCAGCAGTCTTATGCCGATTCCGACGATGATCAGTCCGCCGGTTGCTGTCATCTCGGTTATCATCGACTGGGTGAGAGTGCCGGAAAGACTGCCTGCAAAAAGGGTAATGGCGCCCTGGTAGATTAGGATCGAGACGGCTGAGAGCACGGTCCCCCATCCCATGCTTGCGGAAAATGCGACCGAGGCAAGCCCGTCCAGAACCGCCTTGATTGAGAGAAGCCGATAGTCGCCGTTCAATCCGTCCTCCAGCGATCCCAGGATCGCCATCGGTCCGACGCAGAAGACGAGGCTTGCCGTCACGAATCCTTCGGCAAACGACCCGGAGCCGCGGGAGAATTTGTCCTGAACGTACTCGCCGAATCGTGCGAGCCTACTCTCTATGTCGAGCACCTCGCCGATAATTCCGCCCAGTACGATAGCCCCCAGCACCACGAGCACGTTCTCGGTCTTGTTGGCCATCTGAAAGCCGATGAGCATGATCACCAGCCCCAGGCCGTAGAGCACCGTCTGGCGGATTCTCCCGGGGAGCCTGGAGCCGGCGAATGCGCCGACGGCGCTGCCGGCGACGATAGTCGCCACATTGATGAATGTGCCCGTCATGACAGGTTGCCCGGCCTTTCCGGCCTGGCGGAGCCGGCCCGTTCGAATTCTTTCCCGGCTTTCTCCAGGATAGAGACCCTCTCGGTTATGGGCGGATGCGAGTAGTGAAACCGGACATACAGCGGATGCGGGTTGAGATTGGAAAGGTTGTCCGCCGCAAGTCTTCTGAGTGCCGTTGTCATGGGGGCGGATGTCCCGATCATATTGACGGCAAAGATGTCGGCCTGTCTTTCGAAATGCCTGGATATGGCCATATAAACAGGCTGGAGGAAAAATCCCGCTTTCTGCCAGACGATTCCGGCCAGAAAGAGCCCGGCATAGGTGACGGGTGCGCTGAAGCCGAAAGCGGCATACAGCGGCGGCCATTCGATAAGAAGAGAAGTCAGGTAGAACGCGACCAGGAAAAAGGCTTCGAAGATCGCGAGCTGCTTGAGAACATGTTTCCTGCGGAAATGACCGGCCTCATGGGCCAGGACTGCGAGTATCTCTTCCTGGGTGTGCGATGCCAGGAGGGTGTCGAACAGAACGATCTGCTTGGTCTTCCCGATCCCGGTAAAATAGGCGTTCGTATGGCGGCTTCTCACGCCCGCATCCATCTGGAGGATCTTTTTGACGCGAATGCCGTTTTCCGCCATCAGCGCCTGGATCTTCCCGGCCAGGGCTTCGTCGCGAACCGGTTCGAACTTGTTGAAAAGCGGGGCTATCACTACGGGATACAGTACCGAAAG
>JAEZXS010000024.1 GCA_023442755.1 Pseudomonadota bacterium
CCGGGAGTATCACCCGGTCTCGTGGGCTGCTGGCCAGGTCTTGAAGGCGGTTGGATTCCCGGCCTTCCAGGCTGCGTGCCGCTCGGGGTATCTCCAGGCCTTGCGGGTTGAATGCCCGTACCGGGAGTATCACCCGGTCTCGTGGGCTGCTGGCCAGGTCTTGAAGGCGGTTGGATTCCCGGCCTTCCAGGCTGCGCTCCGCTCGGGGTTTCTCCTGGCCTTGCAGGCTGAATGCCCGTGCCGGGGGTCTCGCCCGGTCTCGTGGGCTGCTGGCCCGTTGGAGACTGACCGGGTTTCGTGGGCGGCTGCATTCCAGGCCGCCCGGGCTGCGTTCCGCTCGGGGTTTCCCCTGGCTTGCCGGGCATTTGGCCCGTTGTCGTCTGGCCGGGGCGTCCGGGCTGGGCTCCGGGAGCCGTCACGCCGACGGGAGCGGGCTTCGTGGTCTGCTTGATCTCGCTCGGCTTGAACTGGACCTGCGATTTCGGCGCATTCACCTGGTTTGCCGGAACGATCTTGTTTGTCACCTGGGGCGGTTTAACCCCTGCCTGAGTTGTAGGCGGCGGGGTCACGGCCTTGGTTGTCGACAGGGTTTGCCTGAAGGCACCGGCATTGGCCGTCTTGGCTTCCTTTACCGCCACCTGCTGGTTGTGCTGGATTCTTTCCGTAACAACGGCATGAGGCTTGGCTGCCACCGCGGTATTCGAGATGTTGTACCTGGTGGTGTTGGAGCTGTAGTTGTTGATGACCGTGTTGTTTACGACCGGGGCCGCCCGGTAGTTGTTGACGATCACGGTCTTATTGATGTTCGTCACGCGGACTGAATGATAGTCGTGCACACCCCAGAAGTGTTGCTGCGGCACCACGATCGCGGCGGCCACGAATGCAAGGCCGGCAACGGCAATTACCGGAGCAGGCGCCGCGGCCGACACTACGACGGCACTCGGCCCCCAGGCATGATGCCCATAGTAGACTTCGGTGGGCGCCAGGGGGACCCAGCCGACCTCGGTCCCGTGATGAAGCCAGGCCACGCGGCCGGGATACCACCCGAACGCAACCGAGTGACGATGATGCCTCGGAGGGGACCAGAACCATGCCCCGTTTACCATGACCCAGTTGCCGTAATGGTGGGTCACGTAGCCGAACGGTTCAGTCGGCACCCAGCACTGATCGCCATACCAGTCCGTCCACCTTCCCATCGTGAAAGGCTGCCAGCCCGGGTCGACGTTCGAAGGGCGCCAGAACTGCTGGTATTCGCCTTCGTAGTAAACCTTCTCCCACCTGCCGTTTTCTTCCAGCGAGTAGGCTTCGTCATGGAGCTGAGGAGGCAGGTACTGCACCGAATCGCCTTTGACCTGCACCCGTTTGGTCCAGACGCTGTCCCGGCTCGCGTTCCAGTCGTCCCAGGCGGCGTCAACCGTGCCGTCACCCGCCGCTACCTGGTTCGCATCTGCAATGACGGAACCGGAACCCGGAACGACGTTGACACGGGAGTTGGTTTTCTGGTGGATGAAATCGACTGCGCCGTTCAATGCGATGACTTCCAGGGACTGATCGCCGACGTACAAATCATAGGTAGAGTTCGGTTCCGAAAGAATAGATCCGAAGGGCGTGGTGACCCTGAGCATCCCGTCCGAGCTTTTATTGTAGAATCGGGCCGATCCGGAAGCCACGTCAAACTCGCTCGCGTCGCTTTTGAGCGCGATCATCTGGATCTGGGTGGATCCGCCGATACGCACCCAAATTCCGTTCGGCATGATGAACTCGGCCCGTCCTGCCTGGTCAGAGTAGAGGGCATCTTCCATTCCGAATGGGGCGTCTTTTACCGTCGCCACCCAATCCTTGGTGTCCGGAACATAGCGAAGGATCTGCCCTTCGACATGAGCAATCCGCCCGACGAGCACGCCTTCCTGCTGGGCCGCCCAAATATTCGGAGCGGGCAGGGAAATCAGGCCGGCGGCGAAAAGCAGGACGCCTGCCAGCCAAAACCATTTCTTGTGAACATCCATGAACATCTCCTTTTGAAAATACGACCCATCACACCCGCCGAAAAGAACAATTACGGCAGGTTCCGAAAACCCCGATTACTTCTATTTTTTGTACCCAGGTACCGAAATTGGCGTAAACCCCGTCTGTATTCTAATAACAGAAAAACGTCACTATTTCCCATATTTTGTCCGATTTAAGTCCTGTCTTCCCTGGTATACCTCGTAAGACAGAATTTCAGATGGGAACGTCTACATACCGCATTATATTTTAGAGCAATAATCGTTCCAGAAATTCTCAAGGGGAATACATAGGAATTTCATAGCGTTGTGTATGGAGGTGCGCGAAGGCGCAAACATTTTGCCGAAATCATGGCAATTTTTCGAACAGCGGTTACATTTTTTGCACACCGGCCAACCGAATGCCCTGAAATCAGGGAAGCTTTGTGGTAAGAGAGTCTGGGCGCTCAGGAACCTGAGTATATCACTCAACCACTTCAGGGAAATCGCAGGACTATCTCGAAAGGAGCAAGATGAAGACTACAAAATTATTATGGGTTCTGGCCTTGGTTTTTGTCATCGGCCTTGCCGCCTGCATGGTGAGCACGCCAAACGAGTTGGTCGGCATCTGGCAGAAAGAAAACGGAAGCACCAAGATCGAGTTTTCGAGGGATGGTAAACTGAACTTCACGGGCGGCCCGGCTGCCATTTCCACCAGCTTCAAACTGGAAGAGAAGGACAAGCTGGTTGCGGACCTGGGGATTTTTGGAACCGCGGCAATCAAGTACGCCGTTGCCAAAGACACCCTCACCCTCACGGATGCACAGGGCGTTGCATCGAAATACACGAGGGTAAAGGAAGTGAAGACAAACGAAAAAGCCGGGGAAGCCGCCCATCCTGCAAAACCCTGATCTACGCGAATACCCGAGCTTTGTATCTGAAAAGCTAAAACAGCCGGTTTCGGGAACCCTGTTCCAGTTCACGAAATCCGGCTGTTTTTTTGCAGTGCGACCTGCTTCGATCACAGGGCCGATCAGAATGCCACGGTCAGGTTCATCCCGCCGTAAACATGCACATCCTGGGTATCGAACGAATTTGCTTCTATGTACCTCGAAGCCGCAGTTGAGAGAGGGAACGAAAGCCCGATCTTGGGCGCAACCGAGAAGTACTTGCCGAACGGAATCCTGAGCGCCGCCGAGACCTGGCCGGCATGGAAATCCGAGTAGTCCCCAATCGTCAACGGGGCCAGATCAACCACGTACTTGTCGCTGTTGAGAATCATGTAGCCGAAATTCGCATCCAGTTCCAGGCTCATATTGTAGTAGGGAAGAGGGATGCTCTTGGCGAAATCGAGCTGGATATACCAACCCGGGTAGTTTTGGAATTCCCTGTAGGTGGTAAGCGTCACGGTAAACCACGGCAAGGTGTAGGCGCCGCCGAAGAAGAACTCGGCCGAGTCTCCGTAGACGCCGTTGAGAAGGTAGTACTGCGTTGCGCCCACGAGAGCCGAAAAATTGGTGAACAGTTCGCGTGTATACGACAGGGTGATGTCGGTTTCATTCCATCTGATGCGGCTGCGGTTGGAATTGATGTTGTCGTGCAGATCGACGTTACCCCAGATATTCAGCGAAACTCCCTGATAACCGAGCGTCAACGAGGGTTGGAATACGGCCGCGTCTTTGCTGTTGGCAATTCCGCGGAAGACGTACTGGCTGAGTACATCGGTCTGCACGGTGGCCGTCAGGGCAGGAGGAGCCTCCTCCGCGGCCCGGGCGGGAACCAGCCCGGCGAATAGAGCAAGAACGATCAAGAGTGCGCCAAATACCTTCTTTGAATGCAGAGATTTCATTGCTAGCCCCTTTTTAGAGATTTTCAATCACGTCTTTCGAACAGTCCTCTTTCCTCTTCTTTCACTACTGGATTTGAAACCGCACATGCAATGGGGGGTGAGATGCTCAACACCGAAGCACGAATTACGCCAAGTCCATTTCAGATGAGTTGGGATTGAAACTTTCAGCGCCGGAGTACGATGTACTGCCTGTTTGCTGCTCTCACAATGAATAAACCTATACTGCAGTTTCGTAAAATTTGCATACGAACCTATAGTCCGATTCCATCCTGCGGAACAATTTCGTTCAGAAAGTGCAACACCGTTATCTTTTTTGTACATTTCCGGGTTGCTTGTACCTGTGTGAGCGCCGAAAAAAACACAATGGTGAGCCTCACTGCCTTCAAAAATTCTTTTCCTGAAGGTCCGGGAGATTTACCTTAGGAGTTTGCCGCCTCATGGGCGGCCAATGCCCAGGCGAACCGGAGGAGAGGGAGATGGACGAAAAGGAAATTCTGGAGGAACTTGTTGAACATTTCTACCAGGGCTGGGATGTAATGCCCACCGGGGGAGGCTTCCTGATTATCACGGATTGGATGCTTCCGACCAACGAACGGATCGAAATCCATATCAGGAGGGTCGGGGAAAGGGAGGACCTCTTTCTGGTAACCGACGGCGGAGAACTGATCAATTTCCTTTTCTCGCAGGGACTGGACCCGGCCAAAGACAGGGAGACTTCGCAGGCGCTCAACGGGGTCGCGGACGCGCATGCTATCAAGATCGCGGAGTACCAGCTGGTGAAAGGGGCTGCGGGAGGGGAAATTGCCAAAGCGGTGCTGTCGATGCTCGAAGCCGTAAAGGAAGCGTCTTTTCTCCTCTGGCACAAAGTAAAATCGAATCCGAAAGAGGATTCGGTGCACTGATCTTCAAAAACGGCGTCGAATAACGAGGCACGGCCGATGATGGCGGCCGTGCCTTGGGAAGCGAGCGTTTTCCTACCCTAAGGCAGGCTTTTCCAGGTGCCAGGAAGTAGCCTGTTCGAACTGGTGGCCGATTCGCAGGATCAGGTCCTCACGGAAATGAGGGCCGAGAATCTGCAGCCCGATCGGCAGCTTATCCGATGTGAAACCGCAGGGCACCGAGATGCCCGGGATCCCCGCCAGGCTTGCCGGAAGTGTAAAAACATCGCTCAAATACATCTGGAGCGGGTCGTCCGATTTCTCCCCGATCTTGAATGCCGGGATGGGGGAAACGGGCGCCAGAAGCGCATCGCATTTGCCGAAAGCATCCAGGAAATCCTGCCGGATCAAGGTCCTCACCTGGGACGCCTTCCTGTAATACGCATCGTAGTACCCGGCCGAAAGGACGTAGGTGCCGAGCATGATGCGCCTCTTTACCTCGGCTCCGAAGCCCTGCGAACGGGATCGGCTGTACATCTCCAGCAGGTCCTTGGAATCCGCTGCGCGCAATCCGTACTTTACGCCGTCGTAGCGGGCAAGGTTCGATGAAGCCTCGGCCGGCGCAATTATGTAGTATGCGGCAATGCCATATTCGGTGTGCGGCAGGGAGACGTCGACGATTTCGGCGCCGAGTTCCCGGCAGGTATCGACCGCCCGGCGAACGGCGGCAGCGACCTCGGGGGCGATTCCTTCGATGAAGTACTCTTTCGGAATTCCCAGGCGCAGGCCCTTGATCGATTCGTTCAGGGAAGCGCGGTAGTCCGGGACGGGCAAATCGACCGAGGTCGAGTCGCGTTCGTCGTATCCGGCAATTGCCTGGAGCAAAATGGCCGCATCCTCCACGTCCTTTGTAATCGGCCCGATCTGATCGAGTGAGGAAGCGAAGGCGACCAGGCCGAAGCGCGAGACCCGGCCGTAAGTCGGCTTGAGGCCTACCACCCCGCAAAACGACGCGGGCTGCCGGATGGAACCTCCCGTATCGGTGCCCAGCGACCCGGCGCACAGATCGGCGGCCACCGCAGCGGCCGATCCGCCGCTGGACCCTCCGGGAACGCAATCGAGCGCCCAGGGATTGCCGGTAGTGGAATAGGCGGAGTTTTCCGTAGAAGAACCCATTGCGAATTCGTCCATATTCGTCTTCCCGATGAAAACGGCGCCCGCCTCCCGCAGGCGTGTGGTCACGTGCCCGTCATAGGGGGGAACGAAGTTTTCCAGGATGCGCGAACCGCAGGTGGTGCGGGTCCCCTTCATGCAGATGACGTCCTTTATCGCAAGAGGAACACCTGCCAGGGGAGAACCGGAAATGTCCTTTTTTCCGGCGTCAAAAAGACGGGCGTCTTCGAGCGCCTGCTCCGAGAGGGTGCTGATATAGGAATTCACCTTCCCGTCCAGGGCTTCGATCCGCCGGATAAACGCGTTAGCCACTTCTACGGCGCTTGCCTGCCGTGCTTTCAGCAGGTCGTGAATCCGGTGTATGGAAAGAGAGGTTATCTCCATCTGAATCGGCCTTTTCTGATTTTCATTTGCGAATCATGCCACAGGACCGGCAATCGAGCCTGAAGCGGTTGCCCAGGCTAGATCACCTTGGGAACGACGAAATTGACGCCATCCGTTCCGGGGGCATTGGCGAGTGATTCGGTCCGGTCCATCGAGGGCCGGACGTTATCGGGCCGGAATACGTTCTGGAGCTGAATGGCGTGGGTCGTTGGGGTTATGTCCCCGGTGTCGAGTTCGTTGAGCTTATCCATGTAGCCCAGGATCTGGTTCATCTGGCCCGTCATGCGTTCCTCTTCGACCTCCGACAGTTCGAGCCGGGCAAGCCTGGCGACATGCCGAACTTCTTCCCTTGTGATTTTTTCGCTCATTTTGCCTTCCATGTTAGCTTTTGCCCTATGCGGGCAGGAAATTCTCCATCGTGCGGCAATCGCTGAACGCGGCCAGCACCTCGGGCAGACCCTTTATACAGGATTTTTGCAGCAGCTTGTAGGTCAGCGCGTGCACCCGCTTTTCTTCCGCTTCCTGCTCGGCGGGCGTGCTGTCGAAGCGCTGGACGAACTTCGCAAACCGGACCACGTGAATCAGCTCGTGAATGACAACGTATGTGGTAAGCGGGAACAGTTCGATGTGTTCATCCCGCTGTACGGCCTGCCGGATTACATGATCCTGAATGCAGATTTTGAAAAAATCCCCGGGCTCGCTGCCCCGGGTCCGATCGCCGGGCCGTCTCAGATACCTGCGGATCTGGGCAAAAGCGATGTCGGTGATCTCTTCTTCGTGCAGGTCCTGCATACTCTGGATATCGTAGCGATACCTCTTCCACCCGGATGTGGAAATCTTGTAAAAGTCGCTGATCAGCTCTTCAGAGAGTGCTATGGCATCGGCAAGAACACCGATCTCTTCGGTTCGAAAGGGCATCCGTTCCATTTCAGCCCGTCACTCCGCTCCTGAACTCTTATTACTTGCTATACGGCCTCCCGGACGCCGCTCCAAATCCGGCCGGCGGCGCGGCTCGCCTATTCTATGTACAAAACTTCCTTGTTTAGTTCAACTGGTTCAAGAGTGTTTCCGCTGGTTTGCAGATGGAATATTTTGGAGGGCGGAGGCGGCGCGGACTGCGCCACCTCCTGAATAACGCGGTGATCAGACTTTAAAATAGGCTTTCTTGTTCGCCCCGCACACCGGGCAAACATCCGGAGACGTGCTCCCGGCATGGGTGTGGCCGCAAATCTTGCATATCCAGTAGTCCTGGACCGGATACTTGTCGGGGTCTTCGAAGGCCTTCTTGAATAGTTCGGCGTGTACCTTCTCCACCTTGTTGGCATAGTCGAAACCGACCTCGGCCGACTTGTTTCCCTCTTCTTTGGCATCGGCGATCATCTGTGGATACATATTCGTAAATTCATGCATTTCGCCGTTTATGGCATCCTGGATATTTTCCTTCGTGGTCTTCACCTTGCCGGCCACACGCAGATGCTTGATCGCATGGATCGTCTCGGCTTCCGCAACAGCCCGGAAAAGCTTTGCCACACCGTGCATGAATTCGTCTTCCGCTCTTTGCGCGTAAGCAAGATATCTCCTGTTCGCCTGAGACTCGCCCGCAAACGCATCCATCAGATCTTTTTCGGTTTTCGACATGACTTGCGCTCCTCTCCCTTTTACAAGAAGTTCCCCATGTGCCGCGACGTCGGGCACACCCCGGACCGGTTGGGTACACAACTGAAAACTGTTGGTGAATGCAACTTTGCAAAGCTAAGGAACAAACCTGCCAAAGTCAATTTTCACTATTTTTGATTTGACCGCATTCAGGAATAATGTATTGTTTCTGTTGTTCGGCCTTTTTCTTTTGTTATTCCGGTCAGCCGGAAAACCGTTCGAACTCCTGTCCGATGCTCGATCCCGCTCTCATGAAAGCGGTCCAGGCCGAATGCGCCTGCTGTGATCCTACTTCTCCCGGTTCTCCTGTCGTTGTCTCTTTGTCCCTGGTCATCACCCCCGGTCCACCGATTCCGGGGGTTGTAAATGTCGTTTATTTTCATGATTCACCAGCTAGAACAGAGGAGGCGTCCTATGAGTTCAGCTTTTCAGCCGGGCATGAGCCGCGAATTGACAGTCGTTTCCACCCCGGAGGATTCGGCCCGGCGCTTCTATGCAAATCTGCCGGACGTGTTTGCCACCCCCTGCCTTGGCGGGTTGATGGAACGGGTATCGGCGGAGCTGATAAACGAACACCTTGACCCCGGCGAACAGTCAGTGGGAATCTCCATGGACCTCAAACATTCCGCGGCAACGCCTCTTGGCATGAAGATCGTGGTCAAGACCGAGATTACCGCCGTCGAGGGCCGGAAGCTCACGTTCAGGCTGGAAGCCTTCGACGAGGTGGAAAAGATCGGCGAGGCGACTCACGAACGTTTCATCATCAAAGCCGACAAGTTCAATGCCAGAGTGGCGGAGAAGGCAAACAAAACAACTTCCGCCTGATCCGCCGCGCCCCCGCTGCGGGGTTTCCGCCTCGTGACTCCAACCTATTCGGCTCGGAAGCGCCTTCCCCCGGCGCTTCCGCGAGGAGCGAACCCATGGCATCTGAAAACCTGCACTCATTTTTCAAACCTGCAAGTGTTGCCGTCATCGGCGCTTCGGAAAAAGAAGGCAGACTCGGTCACCAAATTCTGAAAAACCTCAAGGAAGGCGGTTTTCCGGGTTCGATTTATCCCATCAATCCCAGGGCCGGGAGCATCCTCGGGATCAACTGCTACAAGAACATCCGGGATGTTTCCGGAACGGTGGAACTGGCAGTCGTAATCATCCCGGCAAAGATGGTGCCGCAGGCCGTTCGCGAATGCGGCGAGCGCGGCGTGAAGGGTGCGGTGGTGATCTCGGGCGGCTTCAGCGAAGCCGGTCCGGAAGGCGAGGAACTCCAGAAGATGCTCCAAGCGGTGGCGGTCGAGCAGAGAATACGGGTGCTCGGCCCGAACTGCCAGGGCGTCAACAACCCCTATTGCCCGGTCTGCGCATCATGGCCGCTCCTGACGCAGAAGGGACGGGTCGCCGTCATCAGCCAGAGCGGAACGGTCGGCGCAGCCATGATGGACTGGTTTTCGGTCGAGGAACTGGGCGTTTCCAGCTTCGTCAGCCTCGGCAACCGGGTGGACGTCAACGAAATCGATGCCGTCGAATATTTCGAAAACGATCCCAATACGAAGGTTATCGCGGCTTACATCGAAGGAATAAAGGACCCGGTTCGTTTTCAGCAGGTGCTGGAGTCGGTGCGGAAGCCCCTCGTCATCCTGAAATCGGGTCGTACCCCGCGAGGAAGCATCGCCGCCCAATCGCATACCAAATCGCTCGCGGGAACCGACGCAATTTACTCTTCTCTTTTCGAGCGCCACAATATCTGCAGAGCGGATACAATCGAGGAGTTCTACGACTTTGCGAAGGCATTCGCCTACCTGAAACCGCCCTCCGGCAACAGGATCGTTTTTATAACCACCTCAGGCGGGGCGGCTATCCTCGCAACGGATGCGGCTGAACAGGAAGGGCTGGAAACCGCCCCGCTGCCCGTGCAACTGGCCGATTCCCTCGACGGCGTCATTCCCGCCCACGCCATCCGGTCCAATCCTCTCGATCTTACCGGCGATGCCGATGCGAAAATGTTCCACGAGGTGATGACGCGGGCACGACCCCACTTCGATACGCTCGGAGTCATATTCGGCGACCCCATTGTGAACGCCTCGCAGATCGTCACCCCCGATTCCAACGAACTCATAGTCTACCTGGGCGGAGCGGAGGTGGAGCGCGCCGAAAAACAACTGATGCACCGGAAGGGCGTGCCCGTTTACCCGACGCCGGAAAGGGCCATCCGCGCCCTCGCCCGGCTCATTCCCCGGTCCATGAAAGGGAAGAAGGCCGGGTTCACCGTGCCTGAGCCGACCGGCCGCAGGCAGATGAGCCCCATCGAGAGCTTCGAGTTCCTCGAATCCAGGGGGTTCGAGTGCATCTATGCCCGCGCCGCGGACAGCCCCGGCAAGGCCGTACACCTTGCACACAGTATGGGATTCCCGGTCGCCCTGAAGACCAACTCTGCGGAGATCCTGCACAAGTCGGATTGCGGAGGGGTCCGCCTGAATATCCAGACCGCTCAGCAGCTCCGGAACATGTACGAAAAGATGATGCACGAAATAGGAGCATCGTTTCCCAACGCCCGCTCGTCAGGTGTGGTGGTCTGCCCCATGGCCGCCCCCGGGCTCGAACTGCTGATCGGAATGAACCGGGATCCGCAGTTCGGACCGGTGATCATGTTCGGGCTGGGCGGGCTGACGGTCGAACTCATGCCTGACGTTTCCATGCGGCTCCTGCCCGTTACGCGCCGGGATGCTTCCGAAATGATAAGCGAAATCAAGGGTGCGCGCCTGCTCAAAGGTTTTCGAGGTCGGCCTGCCGCCGATGAAAACGCACTGGTCGACGGCATTCTCAAGCTCGCGTCGATCGCGGAAGAGTACCCGGACATAGTGGAGATCGACTTGAACCCGGTGATTGCCTATTCCGAAGGAATGCTCGTAGTGGACGCGAGGGTAATCAGGGCTTGAAATGCCGGGACAAGGGAAAGCACTTCCACCGCAGAACTCTGCGGTTGGATTTGGGAAGTGAAGGAGCAACCGGACCGGCCCGAAAATTTCAAACCCGTTGAAACCGTTGAAACGCATTGAGAATGGTTAAGGTTGAAATCTCGCGTTGAATTCCGTTGAAAATAGGTTGACGAGGGTTGATTTTCGTTGAAATTGTGAATCAGCCGGTTTGCATGTCTACGGACAGGACATTCGCCGCAGGGATGCGGAAGGCGGGAGCGGTTCGGCTTTCCAGGCGCACTCCGTGTCCGGCGATAGCCGTCTTCGGTTTCCCGGACTTCAGATATTCTTTTGCCAAAGATCTCCGGGGCAGTCTGCCCCTGTTTTCGGTTCCGCGAAGCGCGGAAAGATTCTTTATAAGCTGTGACGCTGCGGCGTCGAGCGCCGGCAAAGATCGGTTTGCCCGGCACACGCGGCCAACATTATCCGCCTCTTTTTTCAGGTAGGGAGCATCTTTCTTCGAAAGACCTCAAGAGCATGAAAATTTTTCATCGAATAATAGTGGCTTGCCAGGCTCTCCCTGACGGCACTATTCTGCTTCGGACAGTCTATTTTCTGAGCAGTGATAGTTTTCGTTCAGCCGGCGGAAGAATTCTTGGGGGGCAAAGAATACCTGCCTGCAGATGATGATCCTTCAAAAAACAAAACCCGGAAAAATCCGCGAAAATCTGCGAGAATCCCCGAAAT
>JAEZXS010000044.1 GCA_023442755.1 Pseudomonadota bacterium
ATATAAGCCCAAGCCGCGGGCAGCAATCCCGCAAGGAGATGTCGTGAGCGCCGGCAGACGTATCCCGATTTTTTAAAAAAGGAGACCGGTAATGCATCATCCCGAGATGGTTCTTTCAGTCAGCGCAAAAACGGCCCAGGCTGGCCTTGATCAGCACCTTAAAGCGACCGAACGGTGCAATACCGGGTGGTGCGGAAAAAGTGCAGTAAAAGTGCGGGAAAATGCCCTTGCTTCGGCCTGTAGCAAGGGGCGGAGATGCTCAAGAAAAGGGAGGCGCCCTGAGAACGCGGCGGGCTTTCGGACGAAGCGGCGGGGCAAATCAGGATGAAGATCGCGGGACTTGCCGAATGAATGAAGCTGGAGAGCGGCAACCGGAATGGCAGAGAGGAATGGAAAATATCGGATCAAACTCGGTAGGACCTGGCGCCGTTCCGGTGCCTTCACGGTGCCGTTTTGGTGCCGTCCGGGTGCCGCCTGAAAGATGCGAAACGGCCACGGGCCTGGATTTCCGACGTTCGCAGTTTGCACCGGAAAAAGTATCGCGGCTGCAAGCCGCTCCCACAAAATACTGGAACCAAGCTATCCCGTTAGTTCTTTACAATTCGTTCTTCGCGGCTTTTGGTCCCTGAGTTTATGCCAATGGGGCCGCTCCCCCGCGCTTTTGAAGAATGTATCTTTCCGCGCTTTGCGGAACCGAAGCAGGGGCAAATTGCCCCGGGGCTCTTTGACAAAAAAATATCCGAAGTCCGGGTAAGCGGAGAGGGTATCACCACAGAGACGCCGCGGGCGGGTGGGAAAAGCCGAACCGCTCGCTCTGCCCGCTTTCCGCGTCCCCGCGGTGAACTCCCTGCTTTGTCCGTCAGCCCGCAAACCGGCTCCAGGACTCGATTCCAACCTTTTCAACCTTTTTCAATGTTTTTCAACGCATTTCAGCGGTTTCAACGTTTTTGAAATTTCGGGCCGGTCGAAGATCAAATCGGGTCCTTTCGGTGTATCGCCAGACGTTTTTCGTGCAGGCATTCCGGGCAGATGCCGTGGCTGAACATGACGTCGATGTGCTGATTGAAATAGTGCTCGACCTGCTGCCAGTAATTGCCGTCCGTACGGATTTTCTTGCAGTACATGCAGATGGGCAGGATGATTTTCTTCAGCTCGTTTACGTGTTCGAGGGCGGAATTGAGCTTCAGGGACGTTTCCTTCAAATCTATCTGGTACTTGTCACTGATTGCTATGATCTTGTCGAGCCGGTGCAGGAGCCGGGAGTAGTCGGCGGCCAGCTTTTTGTATTCGTCATAGAGATGGGATTCCGCGTGGGAGTATGCGGAGATGACCTCCTCCGTCCTGCACACAACCTCGTCCCTTGCTTCCTGGTTCGTAGTCTGCATGATCATCCTTCCAGGGGAAGAATATTGAACGGCAGTTCGACTTCTTCCCGAAATTCTTCCGCAAGTTCCAGTGCCCGGGAGTTTTCGCGGTCATAGTACCAGTCGATGACGATTTCCATGCCCCGGGCGGCATTGTCTTTCAGAATATCCAGAATTTCCAGCATGCATTTGACGCTGCTGCTGTTCATGTAGCTGATTTTGATCGCGACCCGCAGGCTCTTCAACTCCCTCATTCCCGTTTCGAGCAGGGAGATGAGGGGTGCGTAGAACTCGAAGGAGTTCTCCGGGTAGCTCTCGCCGGACATCTCCAGCGTTCCTGCCGATGGATCGAACCGCATCGCAGGCGTGGATATCGTTGCCTCATTATCCATCATATCCATACCACTCTCCTATATTGTCACCGTGAGGATGAAGAAATCGAATGTGTCGTCGACTCCGTCCACCCTGTATGCAAGCTTGCCGGAAGCTCTCCGTGCCATGTCAATAAGACCCAGGCCCGCGCCCCGGCCGTTGCGGGGAGTTTCCCGCCTGAGTTGTTCCCTGTACAGGTTTTTCAGGCCGGCCCTGTCCAGGCTGTTGAGCTTCTCGATCCTCTCGACCAGTTGTGCCGCATCACCTTTTTCGATCGTATTCCCGAAAGACAGGACGTACCTGTCGTCCTTGCGGGCGATGGTCATTATGGCGCTGCGGTTCTCCACCGGGAGTTTTTTCCGGGCCAGGTAGTTCGTGATGTTTTGCGCCTGCTCGATGTAGACGGCAAAAACATCCATGACGGTCTCCTTCCCTTCTCCCCCGCTTTCCATGTATTTTCTCACCGCAATGCCGATTTCTTCGATGATGCTTTGCGAAAAGGGGCCGTTGAAGCAGATCAGAATTCCCTTGTCGCTGAATTGTTTTCGCAACCACATGATCTCATGCATCATTCTCACCGCTGGACAGGGTAAATCCAAGAAGAAGTATATCGTCCCGCTGCTCGTGGCTGTCGCGGTACTCGTCGATCCTGTGCCTGACAGCCTCTTCCTGCTCTCGCATCTGTAAGGCTGCCACGGACCGGATCATCTGCACGAACCGCTCGCGGCCCATGCCGAACCCTTTCGCTCCGCCAGGCTGGTCCAGTATGCCGTCTGTCGTGAGATAGAGACGGGTTTGGCTCGAAACGGAAATCTCGTGATCGGAATAGAGGTGCCCGGGATCGGATTTCACGTAGCCGAGGCGCTCGCCGTCGCCCCGGATTTCGAGGACCTCCCCGTTGTCGAACCGGTACAGGGAAAGGCCCGCGCCTGTAAAAACCATCCTGTTCTCACCGGGAATGCACTGGCAAAGCGCAATATCGATGCCGCTGTCGATGGGGGTGTCGGCGCCGTCCCGGTGAAGCGTGTTCCGAAGGAGGCGGTTGAGCCTGCGCAGAACCTTTCCGGGGCGGTCCCCCATGGCGGCATCGGAAATCGAGTTGAAGACGGCGTTTACGGACATCGTTACGAGCGCGCCCGGAACGCCGTGTCCCGTACAGTCCACGACGGCCAGAACGCAACGGTCCCCGAGGTCTCTGAAGTAGTAAAAATCTCCGCCGACGATATCCCGCGGCATGTTCAGGATGAAATGATCGCCAAGGCGCCTGTCGAGAAGCGACTGTCCGGGCAGGATCGAAGACTGGATCATCCGTGCATAGCGAATGCTGTCGGTAACCTGTTTCCGCGCATCCTGCAATTTGCGGTTTGCGCTGCTCAGCTCTCCGGTCCTCTCACGGACCTTCTCTTCCAGGTTCCTGGTGTGATCGAGAACGGTTGCGGTCATCCTGTTGAAGGATGTCGTGAGTCGGCCTATTTCGTCCCGGCGGGTTTCGGGAAGGGAAATGTCGTATTCGCCCCGGGAGACCAGTGCGGAAGCTTCCGTAAGGGCCGAAAGAGGTTTCAGCACCACCTTGTCCAGCAGAAGGGCGATAACGCAGGTGATGAGGAAGAGCGAAAGCGCGGCAATCGAGATGATGGGAAGGAACTCGGCGATTTTCACGATCCGTGAAACGTCGAGCAGAACGACGTTGTACCATCCGATAGCCTGCATGCCGGCCGCCGCCGCAAGGTAGGTTCTTTTGTCGAGCGCGAGCCGGAAGACTTCCACTTCGCTCCTGTTCGATGCGAGATCCTCCAGGGCGCGCCTCAGCCGTACCTTGTGTTCTTCCCGTTCGATAAGGTGATACAGGGTGATCTTTTTGACATCTTCCGTCGCCCGGGCGTTGTGCTCGGCGTATTTCCTGTTTTCGTGGGCCTGGATAACCCCTTCACGGTCCACGATGATCGTCGAAATTCCTTTTTCTCCGGTCTTGACGATATCGTCGATGAACCGGGTGATCCTGATCCCGGTGCCGCCTGCGCCGAGTTTCGCGCCGTCTTTATCACGGATGGCGGCATTGATCCAGACTTCGTATTCGTTTACGAGCGGTTCGTATTCCACGTTCAGGGCAAAAGCTCCGTCCATATCCAGGGTGCGGAAGAACCAGCGGTTTCCGGGAACCGCTTCGCTCAGCAAAGCCGTTTCCAGCCTGTGCCTGTTCGAGTCATACACGTAGTAGCGATTGGATCTGCTGTTAGCGATGAAGTAGCTTCCTTCGCGAAATAACCCGCGGTAGGACTCGAGTTGTTCCATGGCGGGCTTTTTGATCTCGGGGTCGTCCTCGTTCCGGCACCAGTTGCGCAGAACCGGATCGTCAGCCAGCTTGAGAGAGAGGGCGACTTCCCGGTCGATTACGGAAAGGATGCTGTACTTTTGCTGGAATGCGCTGCTTATGGCGAATCTTTGACCGAACAGGTCGATGATCCTGTCGGTACCCACGCGGAAGGCGATAAGCGTCAGGGAGCCGAGGACGAGGTAGACGCAACAGGCGATCAGGACGAACTTGCTTCGCAGAGTTTTCATCGAAAAGGGCTTCGCATTTCTTGCCGGACGAATTATTCACAACATGCTGTGATACATGAAGCCCAAAGATAAAATCAGGGTGCTTCGAAAGAAGATTCGGTATGGAGAGGAACTTTCTAAACCGATTTTTCCCAGTGCGCGACAAGAAATGCGCCGGTGTCCAGTTTTCGGGCCTCTCCATCCCGCTCTATTTCTCTGGCGCTGCCCGGGTCTTCTTCTTTGCGAAAATGAACGGCCGTTGCGACACGGCTCGGGCATGGCATGAGGGCCGCCATTTCGGCAGGCGACCGGAACCGGGCATGCTCGAAGATGGCATGGCCTTTTTGGGTCGAGGCTTTTCTCCGGGCGGCCCAGGGGCTGAGGCTGTTGAGGCTGGCGACGACGATGCGTCCGCCGGGCCTGGTGACCCGGAACATTTCGGATATGGCCCCCGAGGCGTCCTCCAGGAACTCGATAGCGGTCACGGAAAGGGTTTTGTCGAAAGAGCAGTTCGCGAAGGGGAGTTGGCGCATGTCGCCCTGGACCATCCGGAACGGCCGGCTGGCGGCCTTTGCACCCGCCCGCCGCAGCATGGGCAGTGAAAGCTCGAGTCCGGTCACAACCGATCCGGCGGCGAGAAAGTCGAGAGTGAAGATGCCGGTGCCGCAGCCGACATCCAGTATTTCTTCGTCTCTGCCCGGGCGGGCCATGTCGAGAAAGAGCCGGCTCTCGTATTCTCTGACCAGGCTGCCTATGGGAGTTTCAAACCACCGATCGTACTTTTCCGGCCATTCGTCGAAGATCTCTGCCATGTTTTCGCCCCGCAAAAAACATCGTAATGGTTTTTGCCGGTCCATTTCGGAAACTTGAACCGGGGTTCAGTTTTCCTCGGCGGCTTCGGCGGTCAGGCAGCTGGCGCCGTCCGGCTCCACCACGACCTTGTAGCCGAAAAGGCCCACCAGCCGGGAGAAGCTCCTGCCGAAGACGAGTTCCATGTTTTCCATGGGCACTTTGAACTGTTCGTTGGCGAACTGCCTGAAGTGTTCCTCGAAAGAAAGAAGCTGCAGGGTTTCCTGGATGCTCTCGCCGTTTGTTTCCCGGAGCTTTTCGAACTCTTTTGCGAGGACCTCGAAGCTGCACCGGCGATCGTGTTCCAGGATCATATCCCGCAGCACCTCGACGCCTCCGAAGATGTGTTCCCGCAGGAGGAAGGGCTGTTCCACAAGGTCTCTTGCCGGAGCCGGGTCCCAGCACGCCTGGGCGCGGCACTGAAGCGGCCTGTCGGCGTATATGGCGCAGCTGTCGGTTTCGCCGTCCAGGAACACGCATTCCTGGGAGCCTTCCTTCTCCCGGATTTTGATTCTTTCCTCGTCCAGGTAGAAGGGATTTCCCGTGAAAGGCGAAAGAGCGGGCTCCCCTTTTCTCAGGGTGACGAGCTGCGTCCAGGGAATCTTGCCGGACTGCAGGATTTCCAGGTCCTCCTGCTGCAGCGTCGGGCTTCCCTTGCGGCAGCACTCGCCGCACTGCACGCAGGTGGGAAGGACTTCCTGCGAGGCATTCTCTGCACAGACAAGGAGTTTTTTCCACGCATCCAGACGCTGGCTGTCGTTCATCTTTTCCCAGCCGGCAACGATATCGAGAAAATCGGGGCTCTGCTCGATCTGGCGTCTGATGCGTTGGGAAGGAACTGGGGCATTGTTTTCCTTGACGATGGATTCGAGGAAGGCGAACCAGTAGGTCCGGAACTGCTCGACACTCCATCCGGCAGGATGGCTCGTTGAAAAATCGATGGGATCGGTTTCTTTTTTCATTCATTCTCGCATGTATAGGGATATTGTGGTAGGAAAACAGCACTATGCAGTCGACCAAAGTCCCTTACGTCGGCATCGCTTGGTCGCCCCGGCGAAAGCCGGGGGCCAGTGCATTTAATTCAAAAACAACTGGATTCCGGCCTGCGCCGGAATGACGGACGTTTTTGGTAGGGATTGGTTGATCGCGTGCTACCAGCACACGCCATCTTATCCGATTTACTTTAAAGAATAAACCTCTGCGCGTGAACTTGGAGAGGACCTATAGGCAGAGCAGGAAAAGAGGCGAGGGGCTAAGCATCAGAGAACGCCTGCAGGTGGCTGCCGGAAATCCTCGCCGCGATTGACAGCGGGAATCGGATTTGTTTAAATTCCAATGTTTCGTGGACAGCTGATGAAAATAGTGCGCCTTCCCGCAAGGGAGGCTAACGGGAGTCATTTGAATGCCTATTTATGAATTTCGTTGTGTGAACTGCGGAAGCATCCAGGAATTTATTCTCACCGGCTCGGACGAGAAGATCGAAATGAAGTGCCGCGAATGCGGCGGGGAGGGACTCGAAAGGGTGATGAGCACGACCAACTTCGCGATGGGCGGTTCTGCGGGGCCGAAAAGCTCGGGCCCTTCCGCGACGACGCGCTCCTGCGGATCGGGAAATTCCTGCACGTCGATTACGCTTCCCGGATACACCAAATAGGGCGCCGGACTTACTGTTCTTTGCCCGATCCCATTTTATCGACGATCCTGTCGAAGTACTTTTGGTTTTTTTCCAGGGTCAGCGATGAGTGCCTCGACATGTTCAGTTTCATGACAAGGTAGTTGAGCTTTTTTATCTGCCTGTACTTTTCCTTTTCGTCCTTTATCCCGACGAGCATTTCCTCGATGGTGAGGATCTCTTTTCGTATCTCGAGTTCAGGCGGCAGGCAGTTGGCGTTTTTGAGTATCTTGTGCGCGATGCGGATTTCCTGAGGCAGGTGGCTGTCGTTTTCGAGCTTCAGGGGTTTTCCCTTGCCGGGCAGGTTGTCGAACTCCCCATCCTCCATCGCTTCCCGGATTTTCTGGTCGGCGATCTTATCGAATACCTCGAATATATTGCTCATTTCACATCCCGGCATTAAACTGGAATCGGGCGTCTGCCCATGTTTTCTTTAATTGTACCACTGCTTTACCATATATCCAGAATAGGAAATGCGAAAGGTGTCTTCGCAAAATTCACCCCAATGGGTCTTTCCCGATATTTTCCCGCCCAAGGAAATCCGCATCCTGGGTGCGGGCAGGTTCGGGCGGATTGCCGCCGAAAGGCTCAAAAGGCGCTTCTCCGATGCCGTCCTTACGATCGCAGACGACCGGGCGGAAAAGATCGAACAGGTCAGGCGGGAACTCGGAATCTCCGGAGAGGTGGGGGATTCGCTGCAGCTCATGGTCAAGAGGCCGCTTCCCGAACATGTCTGGATAATTCCGGCGGTGCCGCTGCACCTGGGATTTCAGTGGATCCTTCGCGAGTTGAAAAAGACCGGGACGGCGGAAATGGTTCCCGTGCCCGGAGACGCCGACGCCCAGGTCCCGAACCCCATACGGTTTTCCGGAACCCTGTACGCCAGTTTCGCCACCTTCATCTGCCCGGACCACTGCAGCGAACCCGACGAAATATGCACCCATACCGGCCGGGGCCGTCAGGGGAACCTGTACGATGTTTTCGGGAGCGTCCGCGTTGCGGGCTTCGACGTGGCGGTGCTGAGGAGCTGGCAGCTGGCGCCTGGAGTCGGAGGCTACCCGGTGAGAAGCCTTATCGGTCTGCTCGGGCGAATCCGGTCGGGGGCGGAAAAATGCCTGGTGGCGACGAGCTGCCGCTGCCACGGGGTGATGAACGGGCTGGAATGGAAATCGGACCGCGTGGAGGGCTGAGCGCCCCCCCCGCGAGCGTTTCGAGGTTTACAGTTCTACACCGGCTGCGGTGAGTACGGTTGTGAGCCGCTGAATGAGATCGAAGTCGTAGCAGCCCTCCATGTTGTCCCTGATGACGCTCAGGGCGCGGATGGGCGACAGCGGATCGGTTTTTGCCCTCTTCGAGGTGAGCATCGCGTAGGCATGCGCCAGGCCGACGATCTTCGCCGGCAGAGGTATGTGATGGGCGGCCAGTCCCGCAGGGTATCCGCTTCCATCACCTTTTTCGTGGTGGAAGAGGATACAGTTCAGAGCCGTCTGGCCGATCGGGACCTGGGAACACATGCTGACGCCCTTTATGGGGTGCAGCCTGACCAGTTCCCGTTCCTCGGTATTCAGCTTTCCCCGCTTGTTCAGAATCATTTTGGGGATAATAGACTGCCCGATGTCATGCAGCAGGGCGCCGAGCCCGAGTTCCGCCTTCTCGTTTTCCGAAGCGGGAAACGTCTCGAATATCGAAAGCGAGAAGATGAAGACGTTGGCGCAGTGCGTGTGCGGAGCAAAGACCGGGTTGAGGACGGGCAGGAGGGTTCGCAGAGCCTTTCCGCCGGAAAAGAACGCCACGCTGGACCGCGCGATGTTGAAAAGCTTCTGAAGATGGGCCGCCGAAAGCATGTACCTGCTGCTTTCGAATATCTCGTCAAGGGCCTTCGTGGCGGAATAATAGAGGACTTCGGAACGCACGTTGAGCGGGATGGTCAGATCCCACAGGAGCCTTGCGAGGTTCTGCTCGATGTAAGCGTCGTAGCTGGCCCTCTGAGAAGTCTTCAGATAGACCTCCTCGACCCCGTTCTCGTGCAGGACGGATTTGTTCCTCTCGTTGAAATATTCGGCCTGGTTCGCCAGAAGGATATAATTCCTGCCTTTTTTCAGGTAGATAGCGAGTTCTATGTACGCTTCGGGGAAAATCATGAAAGGGGAGACCGGGAAATAGATTTCCTCGACTGTATCCTCGACATCCCTTGTGCGGAATAAACCTTCTCTTTTCAATCTTCCCTCTTGAAATCTGAAGACTCTTTAGCTTTTCCCAAGCGCACTTGCAATCCACCTGGACAGGGAACGTTCGAGTTCCCAGCCGGCAAGGAGTTGTTCTCCAACGATAGTGTTTAACCTGTCCAGAGCCTCTTTGCCAAGAGCGGTTTTGAGGTCCGGGCAGAAATAATTCAAACAGAAAGAATGCCGTGCCTTCAGCGTGCACCCGTGCTGTCCGACGAACCGGCAGCTTTGAGGAAATTCGGCTTCCTCCGGGAACTCGGACCCGAGAAGCAGGTTAGCAAACAGGGACAGAAAACCGTAGCTCTCCGCCATTTCCTCGAAGCAGCAACTCCCCGTGCGCGCGGCGCAAGCGGTGCATGCTGCAACGACACCGGAGTCCACCATTGCTTTATCGGTTCTTTCGATCAAATCCCTGTACTTTTGCAGGTGATCGACCAGGTTTTCGTCGTCAAGGCACCTCAACCCGAATAGGTCGTAAAGCAGCAGTGCCTGTTTCAGTTCTTTCCTGAGCGGGTCGTGGGCCTTAATCATAATAATCGTAAGATTACATCAGAAAGTTAAACAAAATAGATAGGAAACCGCGGATGGGAATAACAAATCCCGCCGGGTCCGGCAATGAGCGCGCAAGGATATCTAACAATGTTGGCGAATATGCTATGTTTTTTCAACAGCCCTGCAGGAAATAGTCTTCCGTTATCAATCGAGTCCCCGCAGCTTGCCGTGCAGGCAGTCCTCGGCGCGATGCCCCGAGATGCGGGCGATATTCACGAGCTGCAGGAGAATCTCGCCGAGCGATTCCGAGGATACGGCCTTGCCGGACTTGAGGGCATCCACCAGTTCCGTGCTCTCTGCGGCGAACCTTTCCGCCTCGTTTTCGAGATTGTTCCACTTCCCGTTATCCTTCTGGGCCAGGCGCGACACCATCCGGTAGGCGCGCATGAGGGCGGGCAGGGATTCCGGGACCGGGTCGACGGTCTTGCCTTCGGCTTTCTTTTCCCCCGCCTTGATCTTTTCCCAGTTGTCCTTCACTTCTTCGGCCGAATTGACGCTGACGTCGCCGAAGACATGTGGATGCCTCCGGATCATCTTCTCCCGGATGTGATCGCATACCTCTTCGAGGGAAAAATCTCCGCGCTGTTCATAGAGGTAAACGAGGAAAAACACCATGAAGAGGACGTCGCCCAGTTCCTCGGCGGCGGCCCCGGGGTCTCCCGACCGAACTGCCGCCGCGCCTTCATGGGCTTCCTCGACAAGGTAGGTCTGGACCGTTTCCGGCGTCTGTTTCCTGTCCCAGGGGCAGCCGCCTTCTCCGCGCAGCATTACGATGATGTTCCAGAGTTCTTTTATTTTATCCCAGCGGTCATTGTCGTTTTTTTTCACTTTTTTCCTTGTTCCCGGCTTCTTTGTTGCCTGCCGGCGGCCCTGAAATATGCTCCGGCAGCACCAGGGTCTTGCTTGGCAGAAATCGTTCCAGTTCCTTCTGTTTTTGTGAGAATGCATCCTGAACTTTTTCCGGGGCCAGTTTGAAAAGAAATCGGGAGGATTCCTTTACGTACGGCACCAGGACGGACCCCGTGAGAAGGGGGCTGTTCTCGGCGGCAAAGAAGGTCAGGATGGCAACGGCTGCGATTCCGAGGATGAGCGCCTTGCCGAACCCGATCATACCGCCCCAGAGCCTGTCGAGAAAGCCGAGGCCGGCGCCGCGGAGGATGCGCGCGATCCAGTGGCCGGCTACCGCAATACAGAACCATGTGAGGACGAAGAGCACGATAAAGGCGATCGTGCCCGCCCCGGCAATCGCCGGAACGTTTCGGCTCAATTCCGCGCCGACGTTTTCATAATAGTGGGATGCGACGTAGAAGCCCCCCAGGATTCCGACTATCCCGAAAACCTGGGAAACCGCGCCTCGCATCAGGCCGCGAAGCATCGAAAAAGCGGCCACGCCGATGAGAATATAGTCGAGCACGTTCATATACTAACCATCTGGCCCGGAAAGGAAAAACCACCCCCCGCCTCCCGCTTCGCGGGGTTGTCGGGGTGCATATGGAAAATACAGCAGGGATGTCAGCCGGGTGGATGATAACCCGGAAACAGGCGCCAGTTTAGGTCCTAATGTCCATCATGTCCAGTTTCTTCAACACGAGAGCCGAATCGGATTTATTTCAAGAATTTCCGCAGGTGAGCCGAATTGTGACGAGTTCGGGAGCCGGTGCCGGTTCGTTTGAAAGTGCCTGTTGTCAGGTGCCAGGGTGCGTGATAATAATACTGATTCCTTCGGGAAGGGATCGTTGCCGGGCAAACCGGCTGTCGGAGGCGGATTAATTGGCGGACTTGCATTGCAACCATCGGGATAATTGCGAAAGGGCGACTATCCAGATTACTTTTGACGACAACAGGCTGATTCAGTTGCTTGCGGGCGAACAGAACAGCAACCTGAAACTGATAGAAAAGCAGCTCGACGCCCGCGTCCACCTGCGCGGGAACCAGTTTACCATCACAGGGGCGCCGGCGGATGTGGAAATAGCCGGGCGGCTTCTGAACGAGCTTGCCGAACTGATACGGAGCGGCTATCCGCTTTATGGGAGCGATATCCTTTTTGCCCTCCAGATGCTCCGCGACGACATAAACAGGCCTCTCAAAGATATTTTTCTCGACCAGGTCTTTATTGCGTCCAACAAAAGAACTATTAGTCCTAAGAGTGTCAGGCAAAAGGAATATATCGAGGCGATTCGAACCCATGATATCGTATTCGGGATAGGGCCCGCCGGGACCGGCAAAACCTATCTCGCCATGGCAATGGCCGTGGCGGCCATGACCAAGGAATACGTGAGGCGTATCGTCCTGGTGCGGCCCGCCGTGGAAGCGGGAGAAAAGCTGGGATTCCTTCCCGGCGACCTGGCCGAAAAAGTCAATCCCTACCTGCGGCCGTTGTACGATGCCTTGCACGACATGATGGATTTCGAACGCGCCAGCAACCTTATCCAGAGAGGGGCAATCGAGGTGGCGCCGCTCGCGTTCATGCGCGGGCGCACCCTGAACGATGCCTTCGTCATCCTCGATGAGGCCCAGAATACCACGGCTGAGCAGATGAAGATGTTTCTGACCCGGCTCGGAATGGGGTCCAAGGCTGTCGTCACCGGCGACATTACGCAGATCGACCTGCCCGAAAACAAACCCTCAGGCCTTGTGGAGGCTATCAGCCTGCTCCAGGGCGTAACGGGGATCCGCATGGTCTACTTCACCAAAAAGGATGTTGTACGGCACCGGCTCGTGCAGGACATTATCGAGGCCTACGAAAGAGCCGAGAAGCGGAAATTCCAGCCCGGCACAGATCCCGAGAAAGGCTGATATGGAAAGGGAGAAGCGGGAAACGGAAAAAAACAGGATAAGTTTCTTATCGAATTTCCCCATGAGTCTCATTCCGCAGTACCTGGCGGAGACTTCCGGCCACAAGCTGGGGATTCTCGCGATAATCAGCCTGCTTATCGCAATGCTGATCACGCCGTCGTTCATAATCGACAATCCACATTATAAGCTGGGCGATATTGCGGATCGCAACGTCAAGGCCAACAGAGACTTCCTGATCGAGGACGAGGAGGCGACGGCGAGGAAGCGCAATGAGGCCGTGCGCCAGTCCGTGGTCGTATACGATCTGGACGAGAACATGTCGCGGCATATCGTGGAAAGGCTGTCGAACGCGTTCAAGTCCATTCGCGACTACCTGGCCGGCATCGCAGCCGATTCCCTCCCCGAAATGCCCAAAGAACACGCAAACGGCTCCACCATCGCTCCCGAAAAACTCACCTCCCTGGTGCTCTCCGACGCAGCACAGCATCTCCAGAGAAAGAAAAAGGATTTCGAAAGTGTCCTGGGCTGCCAGGTCTCGGGCGAAGTGTTCACCAGCCTGGTGGAAAGGCAGTTCAATCCTGAGATCCAGGGAAAGATCGAGCAACTCGTCAGGAATGCTCTCGATCACGGCATCGTATCGAACAAGGCCTGGGTGCGGCAGAACCAGGGGGAGAGCCTCCTGGTGCGCAAAGTGGGAACGACCGAGGACTTTATAGTGCCTCCGCCTTTCCCCTATCCGGATCTCGACGAAGCGAGAAAGCTGGTGGTGATGCAGGCGCTCGAAATGGGCCGTGACGTCAAGGAGATGATGGTCATCACTTCCCTGGCCTCGCAGCTCATCCAGCCCAACCTTTCTTTCAACATGGAAGAAACTGATCGGCGGCGGGAGGAAGCCTACATTTCCATCAAGCCGGTGTTTGTCAAAATCGCCCGAAACGAGATGCTTGTTCGCGAGGGCCAGAGGATCGGGCCTGAAGAAGTCCTCAAACTCAAGTTTCACCAGGCAGGAGGACCGGACAAACACTGGTTCTTCGTCTTTTTTGCGATTTTTCTGTTCAGTTCGGTGTGCATCAGCGTCGTCGTAAACGTCATGAAGAAGCACCTGCCCAACGTACGCCTGGACATGCACGATTTCATCTTCCTGGGCATGCTCCTCGCCTTCCTGCTGCTCCTCTCCAGGGCGGGGCTCTGGGTCGGCGACATGATCGGCGACAACTCCGGCATCATGTCGACCAAGACCTTCGTCTATGCGGTCCCGATCAGCGCCGGGGCCATGATGGCCTGCATCTTCTTCGGCGTGACGATATCGCTCATATTCGCACTGCTGACCACCATGTTTGCCGGGATGATCTTCGGGAAGGAATTCGGTCTTTTCTTCTACTTCATGATCGGTTCCTTCATCGCCGCCCATGGGGTCTCGTCCTGCCGCAACCGCATGGTGCCGCTCAAGGCGGGGCTTCTGGTCGGGCTTTCCAACGTGCTGCTGATCGTTCTGAGCGCATTCCTGCTTGACCAGTGGGTATTTGTCAAGGTGGTCACCAATGCCTTTTTCGGGTTTTCCGGAGGCATTGCCGCGGGCATTCTCGTAACGGGAATCACGCCGCTCGCCGAAATTTTCTTCGGCTACACGACAGACATCAAGCTGCTGGAACTGGCCACGATGGACCAGCCTCTCCTGCAGGGGCTGATGGTGGAAGCCCCCGGCACCTATCATCACAGCATCATCGTGGGGAACATGGTCGAAGCGGCCGCGAAGTCGATAGGGGCCAACTCGCTCCTCGCCAAGGTTGCCGCCTATTACCACGATATCGGAAAGATGAAAAAGCCGCTCTATTTCATAGAAAACCAGTTCGACTGCGAGAACCGGCACGAGAAGCTGGCGCCTTCGATGAGCAGCCTCATCCTCATCTCCCACGTGAAAGACGGCGTAGAGCTGGCCCGGCAGCACCATCTCGGCAAGGAAATCATCAGCATCATAAGCCAGCACCACGGAAAGAGTTTCATCTCGTTCTTCTACAACAAGGCGGTGGAGTCGCGCGAAAAGGCGCAAAGCACGAGATCTTCCGTCCTGCCGCCGATCGACATGGACGACTACCGTTATCCGGGCCCCAAGCCCCAGACCAAGGAAGCCGGGCTGGTGATGCTGGCCGATGTGGTCGAGGCAGCCTGCCGATCGCTCACCGAACCTACCCCGGCCAGAATCCAGGGACTGGTGAACCGGCTGATCAACAACGTCTTCAGCGACGGGCAGCTCGACGAGTGCGAACTCACTTTGAAGGACCTTCACCAGATAGCCAAGCATTTCAATCAGATACTGGCTACCATACACCACAAGCGGATAGAGTACCCGAGTACGAGTGCGCTTACGAACGGCAAAGGAAAGACGGATGCCCCTGATCCAAATCAGCGTGAACCAAAGCATGATAAAGATAAAGCCGGAGCTAATAGAGAGCGCGGCAAGCCGGATCTTAAGCGCCTTGGGATACACTGAGTCGGAGCTGAGCGTCCTGATAGTCGACGATGCCGAAATGACCGAGCTGAACAGCGAGTACCGCCAGATCGGCCATACCACCGACGTGCTGTCTTTTCCGATGCTGGAGGGCGAATGCGACGACGTCTGCCCGGAGATGCTGGGGGATGTGGTCATCTCCGCCGAAACGGCCCGGGAAATCGGCGTTCAGACCGGGTCGGCCTTCGAATCCGTAATGAATTTGCTGCTCATACACGGCATTTTGCATCTGATCGGCTTCGACCACGAAGCCGGGCCCGATGAGGCAAAGCAGATGAGGGACAAAACTGAAGAACTCCTCCGCCTTCTCGGACATGCGGAAGCGGAGTTCTCGTGGTTTTTCGATGCCTGATGCGGACGGGGTTTTTGCCCGACGGCATCAGGAGTCCCGGCGAATAAGGGGGGAATAGAGTGGCTAGGCTAGCTGTCAATGTCGATCATATCGCCACGGTGCGCCAGGCGCGCCGGGCGGCGGAACCGGACCCTGTCATGGCGGCAATGCTCGCGGAACTGGCGGGCGCGCACGGCATAGTCGTGCATCTGCGTGAAGACCGCCGGCATATCCAGGACCGGGACGTGGCTGTCCTGCGCCAGACCGTGAAGACAAAACTGAACCTGGAGATGGCTTCGACAAAGGAAATGGTCGAAGTCGCCCTGAAGCTTAAACCCAACGTCTCCACGCTGGTTCCGGAAAAGCGCCAGGAACTGACGACAGAGGGCGGACTCGACGTCGTCCTTTTCGAAGATTCCCTGAAGGAAACGGTCAAGGCCCTTCACGGCGCGGGAATTGCCGTGAGCCTTTTCATAGACCCGGACCCCAAGCACATAAAGGTCGCGCACCGGCTGGAAGTCGAGTACGTGGAACTCCATACGGGAGCGTTTGCGGAAGCAAAGCTGTTCGAGCGCCGGCAGGAGGAGTATGAACGCCTGATCACCGCGGCGCGGCTTGCCGCAAAACTGGGAATAGGCGTGCACGCCGGGCACGGCGTGGATTACCAGAATGTTTTCTGGCTGCGGAATATAACGGAAATCGAAGAGTTCAGCATCGGCCATTCGATAATAGCCAGGGCCGTCCTGGTGGGGATGGAGCGGGCGGTTCGCGAAATGGTGCAACTGGTGAGCCGGGTCTGATGCCGGTTTATGGAATCGGCATAGACCTGGTGCGTGTGGACCGGATCGCGTCGATGATCGAACGGTGGGGCGAGCGTTTCGAACAGCGCGTATTTACGACCGGTGAGGTGCAGTTCTGTGCGCAGCGTTCGGTCCGGATTTCCTGCCTCGCCGTCCGGTTCGCGGCCAAGGAGGCCTTCGTGAAGGCGCTCGGACTGGGGCTCCGAAAACCGGTGCTCTGGCATGATATGGAAGTTTGCAACAACGCCCTTGGAAAACCGGAGATATTCCTCTCGCCGCGTGCCCTCGAATACTGCCGAAACCTCGGCATCCGCGCCTGGCACCTCAGCCTGACCGACGACGGACAGTACGGCGCCGCCGTGGTTGTTATTGAAACTTAAAACTACACCTCAGAGAAAGTATAAGTCATATAGGTCGTATATGGCCTATACGACCTTGTATTGAGGTGCCTTATGCCCTCAGCGCGCGGCAGCCACCGTCACCTTGGCGCCGGGCTGGTTGCGCAGCTTCCTTCTTAAAAGTTTTCCAGTGGGTGTACGCGGGAGGCTTTCGACGTATTCGAAAACCCTGGGCAGCTTATAAATTGCTATCGATTTCTTGAGGAAAACCTTCAGTTCCTCGGTCATTTTTTCGCCCGGCTCGGATTCGGGGCGCAGCACTATCACCGCTTTTATTATCTGGCCTTTTTCCTGGTCGGGAATGCCGACCACCCCCACATCGACTACGGCAGGGTGCCTGACCAGGGCCCGTTCGACTTCCGCGGGGCTCACCCTGTAGCCTGATGTCTTTATCATGTCGTCTTCACGAGAGACGAAGAATATATTCCCGTCCTCGTCACGGTAGACGGCATCTCCCATCCGGTTCCATCCGTCGGTTACCACCGTTTTCTGGGAATCGAGCAGCTTTCCCCCGTTGGCATAGGGTTTCCAGTAGATCGTTCCCGACGGGCATTTCAATACCATGCTGCCGATATCCCACGGCCGGCACTCCTTGCCCATCGGATCGATAATCCGGATGATGACCCCCGGCAGGGCTTTGCCGATGGAGTCGGGAACGGGTTCCGGATTCATGGTGTTCGATGTCACCAGGTGAAGGACTTCCGTGCCGCCGAGTCCTTCCCAGATGGGCTTTCCGGTCATCTTGCGCCACCGGTGGAATGTCTCGGCCCCGAGTGCGTCCCCGCCGGAAGTGAAAAGACGGATCGAGCTGACGTCGAACTTATTTGACTTGTGAAAGCGCAACAGTCCCCGGTAGGCCGTCGGCAGTCCCGTGAGCACGGTGACCCGGTGCTTCTGGATGATCTGCATCATTTCGGCCGGTGTGAACCGCGGGAGCAGCGACACGGCGGCCCCGCCCTCGAAAGGAAGCAGCGCGAAGGTGCCGAAGCCGGCTGCGAAGGAAACCGGGGCGGCGCCTCCCAAGGTGTCCCCCGGACCGAGTTTGTAAACATATCGGTTGACCAGCCTGGCGACAATCGCGGTGGGACGCACGAAGTGGACACACCCCTTGGGCATGCCGGTCGTGCCGGAAGTATACAGGATGATTCCGACATCGTCGCCGTCGAGCATTTCGGCCTCGAATTCGGGCGAACCGCCTTCGCTTAGTTCCTCGAATGACAGGTCCCCGGAAAACTCCGCGTCGGGAGGAGTCTTCCCGATCACGATGACCCTGGTGCCGTACTGGAAATTCTCCCTGGCTTCTCCCACCTGTCGCAGGAGGGAAGCGTCGGAGACCAGGAATCTCATCTCCGCATCGTTTACGACGTAGGCGAGTTCTTCGGCCGACCAGAGAGGAGAGGTCGGGACAGGAATTGCCCCGATCTTTTCGATGGCAAAGATGGCGAAAAGCGCCTGCGGGGAATTCACCAGGCGAATTCCGATGCGGTCCTGAATTTCGGCGCCTGCGGCTTTGAGGCCGTTTGCAAATTTGTTTACATGGGTCTGAAGGTCGGAATAGGTAAAGGTCTTGTCCTGGAACCTGATTGCCAGGCACTCTCCCCGGCCTTCGCGAATGTGGCGGTCGAGCAGGAAATCGGCGAGATTCAGCCAGTGCGGAATGTCGTCGCATCCCTCGGGAACGATGAATTCGGGCCAGGTCTCCTTCGGCGGGAGGTAATTTTCCGGTATTCTTGCCATGGGCGCCCCTCTCAAAATCTCCTAACCGGACCAGGGCGTTATAATCATAAAACGATCGAACTGGTAGAGATTTTACAAATCTAAAGAATCGGGCTCAGTTTACAACGAATCGGCGGCCCGGGGAATACCGAAGCCGGGGATAATGGAGCGTGGAGAAATGAAACCTCCTCTCCAGGCGGAGAGGAGGTTTCACGAACTAAACCCCCGTTTCATCGCCCCGGGGATGGAATTCCTATTTCAGCTTTCTTGCCAGGAAATAACCGTCCGGATCGCACTCTTCCCTGAGAAGCTTGAGATCCGCTTCGCTCGGCTCTGCCATTTCCTTCAGGTCGGGCGAAATGAGCAGTTCGAAGCTCACCTTCTTCTGGATGTCTTCGGCCGTTCTGCCCTTGGCGACTTCGAGCAGCATCATGCGGTGCGTTTCGTCGTCGAAGCCGAACAGGGCTTCATTCGTTATGACGCGGTAGGGACCCGAACCCATGACGCCGGATTTTTCGCGGTAATCCGGGGTTCCGTCACCATATCCGATGCTGGTCAGGAAGTCGAGCTTCGGGGTGAACCGTCTCGGCTCCAGGGCCATGATGATGATCGACTTTTCGCAGTTGGCCGCCATTGCGCCGGCGCCGCCGCTGCCCGGGAACCGGGTTTTGGCCGCCTTGTAAGTGCCGCCCTCGAAAGTGGAGTTGACGTTGCCGTACATGTCGATCTGGGCGCCGCCGATGAATGCGTAATCGGAATGGCCCCTCTGGGTAAGTTCGAATACGGCGCTGAGGCCCTTGAGATAGCATGCCTTACGGCAGGCGCGGGTGTCGCCGACGGACAGCGGCATTCCCATCTCGAGAACGGGTGTGAGCGGACCGGCTTCGAAGATGATGCCCAAGCCCGGGGCATGGGTCAGCTGGGCATGGATCGATGCGATAATCGGCAACCCGGTGCCCACGAACACGATCGTATTGTCCTCGAGCACTCTCGATCCGGTATAAGCGATCATTTCAAACGGTGTATATTCAGCCATCTTTTTATTCCTCCATCAGTTACTGCGTTTCAACCGGCAATCGGGCATCAGGACAGGATGATCGGCTGGCCGCCGTCCATATCCCGAATTTTCTTGAGCGTCTTGTAAGGAATTTTTGCCAGAAAGTCGTCGTAGGTTTCGCAGCCGAAGATGTACTCGTCGTAGTACTTCTTGAGCGGATCCTTGTTCCCGGACTTTCTGAATTCCTCGGAGGCGCTCCGGAACATGAGGATATGTTCCATGTCGAACCAGTAATTGCCGTAGGAGGCTCCCGGATAGCTTGCGAAGCGTTGTTCGATTACCGCATCCACCGCCGTATAGGGTATTTCGGTCAGGTTCGGAAAGGTGCGGATGTTGTCGTTCGGAATGATCTGCTCGGCAGTGATTACGGTGTTGCAGGCGGCCATTGCGATTTCGGGGCAGGTACAGTGGGCGCCGAAGATGCGGCAGTTGCCGTGCATGTCGGCGGCCGTTACGCTCAGGATTCCGAGATCGGGGTAGCAGGCCGGCACCAGGTACGTGTTCTTGCCCGTAAACGGGCTCTGGATCATCTTGCCGCGGTTGACCAGCTCCATATCCGCGCCGCCGTGATCCCGGACCGGAAGGAACTCGATTCCCATGGCCGCAGCCTTGAACCGGGCACTCATGCCATAGTTGGTATAGTCATCGAGTTCGACCATGCTGTTGTTGCACAGATAGCGGAACAGGGGGGCGATGCCGATGACTTCATAGCCCCACCATGCGAGTTCGACCCGTTTGATGGAAAGATGGTCGGGGTTGACGATCATCGCGCCTGCGAGCAATTCCGGACAGATCGAGTTGGACTGGAAGGAGAGGCTCAGGTTCTTTGCTCCCTTCCTGATGATCTCGTGCACCAGGGCGACCGGCGGCCGGGTGTTTACGAACCCGCCGATGGCGAGATTCATGTCGTCTTTGACGAACTTGTTCACCGCTTCCTTGATGGTGGTCCTCTTGTCGGTGAGACCCTTGTTCTTCTTCACCATTGCCTTCCTGGCTTCTTCGGGGGAGGGACCCCACCAGGTAAAACCTTGGCTGCAGTCTCTGATCTGGTTGGCATCCAGGGAAGATACATTACAGATTGGCGATTGGACTTTTTCCTTCATCCTTGACCTCCACGGCAGTTAAATCGACTGTTTCTCCTCCACGGCAACAGACAAAAATCGACGAGGAAAGGGATAGGAACGCGAGCGGGAATTGAGATTACTTTCACAATGAAATGGATTACATTAACTTTCACTCGACGTCAAGTCTCAAATGCTCAAGGGCGCATAGTCCTTCGGACACGCGGCTTTATATACTATCTGTGCATTTCTGTCAAAACCCGGCGAAAAGTTCCACGCAAACGTAGTCGTAGCAGGCAATCCCGATTCGCGAAAATCGAGGATCCAGTATGTTTTTCCGGTGAGTGGGACTGTTCATGAGCGCCTTGTGAACATTTTCCGCAGTGCCCATGCCCATGGCGAGATTCTCTCCCGCACAGCTGCAGGGGAAACACTGCCTGACGATAGCCCAGGCAGGGTTCTTTCCAGTGGCCGGGTCTTCGTGGTCGAAGTAGCCCTTGTTGACGAGCTGTTTCGCCCGGATGAGAGCCTTGAGCGCAAGACACCCGTCCCAGGCCAGCCGGCGGTTTACTCCCCTGACAAGCAGGTAGAGGGTCCTGGCCTTTTGCCTCTCGCCCGAGTCGGGCGGTGCGGGTTGCTTCACGGAAGGGGGAGGAGGGAGCGTGGAGGAGAGAACGGTCGAAGAGAGCAACGTTCCCGAGAGGATCAGCAACAACAGTGAAACTGCGGTCTTTCGCATCGATGCAATTTCCATCCTGGTACGAAACCAATGACCATGCGCCGCATGGAATGTTGACCACGAACTTGCCGAAAGAGCGCAGAAGGAAGCGAGGCAGAAATCCTGCTCAACAGATAGCGGCAATAGATAACCCGGCCGGAATCGGAAGGGAAGTCGAACTTATTCCTGAGGCTGAGCCTGTGTCTGCTCGCGGGGCGCCCGGTTTCCGTTGTAGTCGTAAGACCCGCCGTTCCATTGTTCCCGGTGCCCTTCCACCCATCTGCCGTCCGGGCCGACATGTCCCCCCACCCAGTAGGATGAGGGCGGGGAGTAGGAGTGGTAGAAGTTGTCGCCGGGAAACCAGTAATGCCCGCCGGTCGAAGGGGCGCATGCGGCGGCGGTCAGCAGAACTGCCGCCAGGGAAAGCATGACGAAGGTCCTTTTCATCTTCTTCTCCGTGAAGCCGGTTCTCACCGACACCTGTTTTGTGAACAATCGCTGTCGGCGGGTATGGGTGTAGACCTGCCGCCGACCCGCAAATATAAATCATGCAATCGCCTCGAGGTATAGAGAAAAATCGAACCTCCCGGCAATCCCTGCGCCGCTCTTCGGGGCGTATTTCGGCAGCAATGTTTTGCCCTCAGCGCGAGACGTCCTGTCCTGCCGCAAAACCGCCGGGAAAGCTCGACTAACGGCGCTTTCCCTTGACAAAACCGTTGCTGCGCAGTTATCGTGAATTGTACTTTTTATCCCATTATCCCTTCACTTTTCCCGCTAGCGCGGGGAGCCGTTTTTCCGGGAAGGCAGGTCGTTCGAATGGCTTGATCTTTCTTCAGGGTGTTTGCCAGGACCTGATCGGCTGTCAACAAGAAGTGCTTGCGCAGAAAGCGTCTCAGCCATGGAAACGGAACACGCCGGCATCTCCCACCACAGTACGCCCCATTCGCATAAGAAGGCGTACGCAACCCTTTACGGCAGGTTTATCCTGCTCACCCTCATATGCTCTGTCGTCCCTCTTCTGCTCGTCGGATGGGGTATCTACGACTACTACTCGCGGTTTTCGGCCGACCGGATGGTGGAAAATTTTCAACTCCAGGCACAGCACCATCAGAAGCTCATCGAGCTTTTCCTGGAAGAAAGGGCGTCCGATCTCGAACTGATCGCTTTCAGCCATACTCTCGGTTATCTGCGCAACCAGGCAAACCTTGAAAAGACATTTGCGGTAATGAATCGAAACGGCGCCTATTTCGAAGACCTGGGCGTCATAAGCGATCAGGGCTTTCATCTGAGCTACACGGGCCCCTACAGCCTGATGGGCATTGACTACTCCAACACTTTCTGGTTCAAGGCCCTTCAGGAAAAGAACATCTACGTGAGCGACATGTTCCTGGGATTTCGCAACGTGCCCCACTTCATCATAGCCCTGGCCGTTCAGGAGGGAGACCGGAAGTGGATCCTGCGAACCACTATCTCCGCCGAGTCCTTCCGTTCCCTGGTTGAAGGCGTGACGATGGGGAAGACCGGAGAAGTCTACCTGGTAAACGGGCAGGGAATTCTCCAGACCACGCCGCGGTTCGGGGGCAGGATACTCGAGAAGGCGCCCTTGCCGATGCACCTGTTTACGGACCGGAGCGGGGTCATGGTTCTCGATCCCGAAAGGCTGGGGGAAGACCGGCCGCGCCAGGTCGTGGCGTACACGTGGCTGCAGGAACCGCGATGGATGCTCGTAGTCAAGCAGGACTACGCCGAAGTCAACCGCCTGGTAAACCATGCCAACCGGGCGATGCTCGTTTTCCTGCTCGTCAGCATCCTGGCCATCCTGATCGTATCGATCATCACCACCCGGCACATGATACGGGTTATAAAAAAGCGTGACGAGGAAAAGGATGCGCTGAACAGGCAGCTGGTGCAGGCGAGCAAACTTGCCTCCCTTGGGGAACTTGCCGCGGGGGTGGCCCATGAAATCAACAACCCGCTGGCCATCATCCTGACCGGAAACCAGGTTATCCGGGATTTTACCGACGAATGCCGCGATCTCGACGGTCAGTTCCGATCGCAGCTCCTGGAATTCCTCGAACAGACGGATTCCCAGGTGTTGCGGTGCAACATGATTACCCACAATCTGCTGCGCTTTGCCCGCCGAACGAAATCGGTGGTCGAAAAGGTGGACCTCAACAACAGCGTGGCGGAAGTCGTGGAACTCATGGAAAAGAGGGCCAAGTCGAGCGGAGTCGTGTTCCGGAAGGAGCTCGATCCGGAACTGCCCCCGCTGCTCACCGATCCGTCCCAGCTGCAGCAGGTATTCGTAAACCTGATCTCGAATGCCATCGACGCCCATGAAGGAAAGCCCTATGGCACGATTCGGGTGGAAACCCGGGTAAACGGGGGGCGGCGCGGGCTGGAGGTGATCATCGCCGATACGGGAGCGGGGATTGCGCCCGAGCACCTGGAGCGGATATTCGACCCCTTCTTTACCACGAAGCCGGTGGGGAAGGGCACAGGCCTCGGCCTGTCTATTTCCTACAGCATCATAACGAACCTGCGTGGCGAAATAGACGTGCGGAGCACTGTCGGCAAAGGCACCGAGTTCACCATTTTTCTTCCTTTCCTTTCCCCTGCGGACCTTCAGGACAGCCTGTATGAACGGAAGGTGAGTAAATGAGTGTGGTAAGAATCCTGCTTGTCGATGATGAGGTGGAATTCACCAGGAATCTCTCGATGCTTCTGACCAAACGGGGCTACGAGGTGACGGCCGTACATGACGGAACGAGTGCAATAGGGCTGGCCGACGGCAGTGAATTCGACGTGGTGCTGCTGGACCTCAAAATGCCGGGGCTCGACGGCATCGAGACATTGAAGAGCCTGAAGAAGAAAAAACCGCTCCTCGAGGTCATCATCCTCACGGGCCACGGCAGTGTGGATACGGCAATCGAGGGGGTCGAACAGGGTGCTTTCGACTATGCGATGAAGCCGTTCAACCTGGCGGACCTGACCGAAAGAATCCGCCTGGCTTTCGAGAGAAAACTGCTTCACGAAAAGAAGGCCGGGCTCAAGTGAGAAGCGGCTTCCGCCATTGTCATCAACTTTAAAGGTGTGCGCAATGACCAGACCGATCCGAGTTTTGTTGATCGACGACGAAGAACTTTTTCTGGAGAATCTGACCCTGGTTTTGAGCCGGAGGGGCATGGAGGTCCAGGCCGCAAACGGCGGAGAAGCCGCCCTGGAATGTATTTCCAAGCGGGAACCCGGGTTTTACGACGTGATCGTCCTGGATTTGCGGATGCCCGGAATGGACGGGCTGGCGACCCTCAAGGCCATCCACGCATGCGATTCCAGGGCGCCGGTGATACTGTTGAGCGGCAACGCCGATGTCGGGCAGGTATCGGAGATGCTGAAGGAAGGAATCTGCGAGGTGCTTTTGAAGCCATGTCCGATCGGGACCCTGGTTTCCACGATCGAAAACGCTCACGAGCGCTGCGTAATCGCCTGCGAACTCGCCGAGAAGCTGGAGTGATCCCACACCCACCTGCTCTTTTCTCACCGTGAGAGCGGCTTTCAGCCGCGATTTACCTTCCTGTTCCCGCCGTCTCGGCGGGAGCGTATGCTACATCCTCGAAACGTCATCATGTCCGCTCCCGTGCGTCCGTTTATCTAATCGCGGCTGCAAGCCGCTCAGACTGTTGAAAAAGCCCTCAATCCGTCACCCCGACGCCTGCCCCGGGTCGGGTCCGGGGCAGGCGTCGGGGTCCAGAAGTGCTTGAAAACACTGGGTTCCGGCTTTCGCCGGAATGACGACCACCGATGATTTTAGAGTTTGTCATCAATCTGCGCGGCTGCAAGCCGCTCCCACAATACATAAGTTCTTCAGCATGCAAGTCCGCGGCATGCAAGTTCCTCGTTCCCACTGTCCCGGTGGGAACGCAGACGCAGGCGGTGCGGTCTCCCGGCCGCTAATCCTCTCCCGCCGAAGTGCCCGGCTCCGGCGTCAGTCCGCTCTGGGTGTTGCCCCCCAAGTACCCCGCTTCGCAAATCGTGATTGACAACGGAATATTTCCCCTCGTACCCTGTGCCCACTTTCCCCCTGCATTCGAAAATGGTCTATATGTGATTCATCACATTTGGTATTCGCTTTCTTAGCAATACGAGGTCCTGGATGTGACTGGCCTTTTCAAGATAGCGTTCAAGCTTCTGGTGAACGACCGCGCAAAATTCGCGGCCCTCATCGTCGGGATAACATTTGCCGTGTTCCTCATGGTGCAGATGACCTCCCTTTTTGCCGGTGTTTTCGCCAAGTCCTCCGCGACCATAATCAACATCGGCGCCCGGTTCTGGGTCATGGACCTCTCCGTCAACAATCCCTTGAACAACATCCCGATGCCGGATTATGTGCTGGATGCCGTACGCAGCATGAACGGGGTGAAATTCGCAGTGCCGCTCTATTCCGGCACGGCACTCGTAAAGCTGCGGAGCGGCCTCTACCAGCCGGTGACGATCATGGGGCTGGACGATTCGAGCCTGTTCGGCCGGCCGGAGCTGATCGAGGGGAACATCGAGGACATCTACGGCGACAACTCCTTCATCGCGGTAAAAGACCAGGAATTCGTGAAGCTGGAAAACCCCGCCGTCGGGACGAGCTTCGAGATCAACGACCACCGGGGAGTCATCGTCGGCATAGCGCGCGTGGCCACCAGCGGGCTTTTCGGAATCCCGACGCTCTACACCACCTACAGCAGGGCGATCCAGTACATTCCGTCCACCCGGTTCACCATCGCCTATATCCTGGTGGAGCCCAAAAGCGAGGCCGACATTCCCTCCATTAGGCAGCAGGTTGCCGATATCGGTTACCTGGGGATGACAAACGAGGATTTCAGGGAGCGGATCGCCAATTACTTCATCTACAAGACCGGGGCCGGGACGAACATCTTCATGATGACCGTTTTCAGCTTCCTGGTGGGGCTTTCCATTTCAGCGCAGACGTTTTACGCGTTCGTCCTGGAGAATATGGAAAAATTCGGCGCCCTCAAGGCGATCGGGGCCAAGGGCTATGAACTGGTGCTCATGATCCTTTTTCAGGCGCTGTTTGCCGGGACTATCGGCTACGGCTTCGGAGTCGGCCTCTGCGCTCTGATCGTGGGGATCGCCATCCGCAAGGTCCCTTCCTACACCGCAAGCATCACCTTCTTCAACCTCGGCATGGCTTTTGTTATGGTGCTGGTGATCGTGGCGGTCTCCAGCTACGTGGCGGTCAGGAAAGTCATCAGGGTTGAGCCCTTCGACATATTCAGAGGTTAGCACATGGCCGAGACTGCGGTGAGGGCGACGGAACTGGTGAAGTGGTTCGGCGAGGAGTCGGCGAGGACGTATGCCATCCAGGGCGTCAGCTTCGAAGCGAGCTTTGGAGAGATGATATACGTGGTGGGGCCTTCGGGCAGCGGCAAGACGACTCTTCTGAGCATGATATCCGGGATCCTGCGGCCCAATGAGGGCACGGTGGCCGTCAAGGGCCGGCAAATCTGGGAGATGGGCCATAATGAACTGGCGGATTTCCGGCTGAACACCATCGGGTTCGTTTTCCAGGATTACCACCTCTTCCCGAAGCTGACCACAGTGGAAAACGTCGCGATTCCCCTGATCCTCAAACGGGTCGGGTGGAAGAAAGCCCTGGATGTCGCGATGGAGTTTCTCGATGTGGTCGGCCTCAAGGATAGGGCCCTGCTTCCGCCGGTCAAACTGAGCGGGGGCGAGCAGCAGCGGGTGGCCATAGCCCGCGCGATCATCAGCCGTCCGGACATACTGATATTCGACGAACCGACGGCTTCGTTGGACGGCGCCACGGGCAAGAAGATCATAGGCTTCGTAAAGGAAAACGTTTTGAACGACAAACGGTGCATCATTATCGTCACGCACGACCGCAGGATATTCGGATTTGCGGACCGCATGATCGCGATGGAAGACGGCAGAATCACCGGGTCGGGGGGGACCGGAGGAGGCGCGAGTGAAGAGTAAGATACTTTTTTTCCTGGCTGTGGCCGGTATTCTGGCGGGCCTCATGAGCGCGTATTTTTCCCGCATCGAGAAAAAGCCGCTCGCTCCGGAATTCAACCCCGCTCCCAACCCGTATGAGAGGGGCATTTACGCCAACGGCATAATAGAGAGCTACCAGTCGCACGGGGCGAACATAAACATCTTCCCCGAGGTTTCCGGCACCATCACCCGGATCGAGGCCGTCGAGGGCGCGGTCGTGAAGGCGGGGACGGTGTTGTTTCAACTGGACGATTCGGTCCAGCGGGCGCTCTACGAGCAGCAAAGATCGCAGTCCGAAGCCGCCCTGGCCCTTTTGGAGGAGTTGCAGGCCCAGCCGAGGAAAGAAAACCTGGAAGTGGCGAAAGCCCAGGTCGAGTACGCGTCGGCCAACCTGAATACGGCGCGCACCCAGTATGAGAAGCTGAAAAAGTCGTACGAACTGGATAAGCACTCGGTCAGCAGGGACCAGCTGGACAATGCGGAAAATGCCGCCAAGGCCGCCGGTGCAAACCTCGAAGTCTCCCGGAAGCAGCTCGAACTGACCCGGGCGGGCGCCTGGGTCTATGCTGTGCGCAACCAGCAGCACGTCTACGACGCCTTGTCCAAGGCGGCCGCAAGCGCGAAGGCCCTGCTCGAAAAATACACGATCCGGGCCCCCGTCGACGGCGTGGTGCTGGCGGTCAATGCCGCCGCGGGAAGCTTTATATCGTCCCAGGGGGCTTACGGGACCTACACCACGGCGTTCTGTCCCGTGGTCGTGATGGGCGCCGCCGAACCCTATTACGGGGTAAGGTGCTACATCGACGAGATCCTTATTCCGAAGCTGCCTCCCAACTCTCAGTTCAACAGCCGGCTGAACGCCCGGATGTTCGTGCGGGGGACGAATGTTTCCATCCCGCTCGAATTCGTGCGCATCCAGCCCTACGTAACGCCCAAGGTCGAATTGTCGAACCAGAGGATGGAAAGGGTGGACGTGCGCGTTCTGCCGATGGTTTTCCGGTTCAAGCCCCCCGAGGGGACAAACGTATATCCGGGGCAGCTGGTGGATGTGTATGTCGAGGCGAAATGATAAAAAGGCTTTAGAAAAAGACGTGTTCTGCCGATAAGCCCGTTAGAAAACGACGACAACGCCGAAAACACCGGCTAAGGAGGCTGTCATGGAACACGGAATCGCTTCGGGCCCTTACGTCCTGATCGCTATCGGGCTCAGTCTGGGACTTCTGTCGCTTTGGCGCTCCGCACCGCTCAAACATGTATATCTTCACAGAAAAAGAGACGATAAACGGGGACGGCGGCAGGAATTGAATTCAAAATGACCCTCTTTGCTTCATGCGGAGAGGGTCATTCGCTTTCTAAGCGGGCAGCGACCCGTTGCGCTCATATACCTTCCATTCTTTTCTTTTCATCGGCCGAACCTTCGCTTCGTGGCATTCCGGGCAGCCGTGATACTGGCCGTCCCGCGACTGGCGCCACATGGTGTAGAAAATTCCCGGTACGAGAAAACAGCACCAGAGCGTGATTTCCAGTTTACGGGAACCCTTGGAAAGCACCTTGCTTTCTCCTACATAGTTACAGCTCGGACAGATGATCTTCATGGTTACTCCTCTTTGACGGAAAATTTCCGTGTGGAATTCTCTTCTCATTGCCGGCGCACTGCCGGTGTCGCTCAAGCTCCCAGCCCGCCTTCCCCACCCACGCAATCGCGCTTCGCGCACAGACTCCGGACCTGTCCGGAGCATGCCTGAACGCCAGTCGCTCGCGGCGCTGCCGGGAAATTCAGCAGGGTTTACCGGGGGGAAGTACGTACCGGATTCAGGCGGCCGGGTTCTTGAAGCTTTCGGACCGCACCGTTTCGTTCATTATATACACTGGCGAGGCGATATGAAAGTGAGGATTGTGTTAACGTAAAAGGACGCCAAGCATCTGTGTTGCGGTAAGGCCGCGAAGAAGAAATTTCTTTAGGCAAGGTTGCTGTGGGAGCGCCTCGCGGCCGCGATGCTTTGTCTTCGAAGGTGCGCATTAATTTTTCCCCACGCGAAGCCGCAACGGCGCGAAGAAACGCCCGGGCGCCAGGTTGTCCGTCTCGTTCCCATGATGTGCGATGATGTGCGTGGGAACGCATACGGAGCCTCCCGATACTGATGCGTCCCCTTCACGCCTCAATGCTGCACGCATTCCCCTCCTCGCCCGTCCGTCACCTGTCGCGGTCTCGAACCTGGCCGGCGGTTTTCTTGAAGCGGCCATTTTACCCGCAAAAACATCGACTTAAGGCGATAAAACCAGCTCGCTTTTCATCTCGGCCTTGGTGGCGGATCTAGCGAGGCCCGACCCCCGGGCGATTAATTCGCATTCACTTTGCCAGGTCGGTAATCGTCGGGAGCGCCCATGGGCACTGGCGGGTACTTCTTAAGACTCTCTTGAAAATCTTTAACCATAGGACCCATCATGTATTGCATCCAGCCATAGAACTCCGCAACATTATACTGCTCGTGCGGATCGGCCATAAGATCGACCACTCTGGGCACGATGGAAAAGTGCTGTGGCGTATCGTACTTGGTTTCCTGCCACACGCGGTGGCTTTTGAAGTTGTGCCACTTGATGGCGTACAACTCGTCGTTGACATACACAAGGAAACCTTCCCTGTTTGATTGTTCCTGTTTGCCGAGCAAAAAGTCGGATTGATCCATTCCGTCGATGGCCCTGTCGGTCGGTGTCCTGGCGCCGGTCAACCTGGCGAGGGTAGGGAATATGTCAACGATATGAACAATCTCGTTGCTTACCCGTCCGGCGGGAATCTTACCCGGCCAACGGACAACAAAAGGCACCCGGATGCCGCCTTCCATAGCCGTAAAATAGGTGCCGCTCCAGGGGCCGGGGCTGCCGCACCACTTTCTGCCTGCGCCCCCTCCCAGCTTCGGGTCTTCGGGACCGTTGTCGCTGGTGTAGATAAAGATTGTATTCTCTTCCACTCCGAGTCTTCTTATCGTCTTGGCGATCTGGCCTACGTGATGGTCTGTCTCGACGAGGGCATCAGCGTAGTCGCCGGCGCCGGTCTTACCCGCGAAATCAGGGTGGGGCAGGCTTGGATAGTGCGTCTGGGTCAAGGGTACGTACGCAAAGAAAGGTTTGCCCGCCTTGACACTTGCCTCCATGAACCCAATGGCTCGCCTGGTCAATTCGGTATCGATCAGCCGCCTCATCTTCAGATCGTAAAGCTCCAGGTTGTGCGACGGCTCTCCCTTGCGGCCCTCCATGACGTGCATGAATTCGGGCATGCGGTCCCGGTGATTGACCGCCTCCTTTTCCTCCGGCCACATCGACTCGTCGGTGGAGTCGGGTATCCCATACCAGACGTCGAAACCCTGGTCGGTCGGGAATCGGCCCTGAGTTCGGCCCAAATGCCACTTGCCGAACAAGCCGCAGGTGTAGCCGACTTCGGACAAGACCTTGGGAAGGGTGATCTCCCATGGCACGAGGCCATATAGAGATGTTTCGAGAGGTATGGAATAAGTGCCGGAGCGGATAGGGTGGCGGCCTGTCATCAGGGCGGAACGGCTCGGAGTGCATTGGGTTTCGACGTTGAAATTCAGGAATTGCATTCCCTGGGCGGCCAGAGTATCGATATTCGGCGTCGGTGCGCCGCGGATCAACCCTCCGCCATAGGCGCCTCCCACGTCCCCGTAGCCGAGGTTGTCCGAGAGGATCAGTACTACGTTGGGCTTCTTGGTTTCGGCGGCGGACAGGCCGGCAGTCAGGCAGATCGACAACAAAAAGAAAAGAACGAGAATCAACGCATGTCCCGGCTTTTCAGTCCATTTCAAATTCTTCATGATGCGAGTCTCCTCATACCAATTCCCAAGGGCAGCCGCATGGACACAAGAAAAAGGGGCACGCCGCCCTTCTCACTCTACCTGTTTGCTGATTGGAAGCTCGCTTTCCTGTCTGTTGCGGACAAAATTGGGATACCAGGTTGTAAATGCCGCCGATCCAAGCATAAAGATATAGGAAAGGACTTCGTAGCCCCATTCAGGCAAAACGAAGTGCTCCATCTTTCCCCAGGCCAAAACGGTATTGATGGTGAAAACCATTCCCCAGACCGAAGTTATAATTATGTTGGTTCTTATGAAAAACGGACTTTCCCAGAGGGATGGGGGTGTGTGCTCGCGTGCATAATCGAGGGTGAATGGTTTCCTGATGGCAATGGTCAACCAGGTGGAGGCGGCCAATGTCCCACTTGCAAGCAAACCCATGTGTTTTACGGTCCACATGTGATTCAGCAGGACTACCGCCACTGAGGAAAAAGTGAAAAAGGCCAGGCCCACCCAAAGGATAATCCCACGATGCAGCCGGGCGACACCCATGACTATGCTCAGAATGAGCGCAACCACCAACCCGAGTTTGAGCCGAAACAAGCTGCCGTGAGCGATGAAAAGAAATGACAGCCATGGGGCAAAAGCCAACAAGATTTTGAAAAACGCCACCGTTCCCCCCGTATGGCAATATGGTCTTTGAGCAGACTGTTCACTCGAATACAATACGCCCCTATCGCCGGAGGCAGCGTAGAGTAATATTCCGACGATTGTCAATCCTATAATATAGAGCCAAATATCAGTCGTAATCTAAAATACCTTGCCGGTCCTTAAACCTCCCATTGATTGAATCTATGTCCCTGAGAATTGGTCGGGGCAAGACAAAAAGCTTTCACCGCAGAGACGCAGAGGACGCCGAGAAACACGCATGAGGCTTTCCCAAGTTGATAAATGCTCTGCGCACTCCCTCCCCGCGCATCTCTACGCGGCCTCAGTGTCTGCATACCGAGAAAGGCAGAGACCGCAGAAGTGATGTAAATGGCGATATCATTGTGTACCGCTGTTTTTTAGACTTTCCTTCTTTCCTCCGCGCCTCAGCGGTGGATTTCATGAATTCACGCGGACTTCAGATATTTATTTTTCAAAGATCCCTGGGGCAATTTGCCCCTGTTTCGGTTCCGCGAAGCGCGGAAAGATAATTCTTCAAATATTTTGTGAGAGCGGCTTGCAGCCGCAATATTTTTCAGGGTGCAAACTGCGAATGTCGGAAATCCAGGCCTGTAGCCGTTTCGCCTTTTTCATACGGTACCCGGACGGCACCAAAACGGCACCGTGAAGACACAGGAACCGCGCCAGGTTCTACCGGGAGTGATCCGATATTTTCCATTCCGCGTCGCTCTCCAGCTTCGATCATTCGGCAAGTCCCGGGATCTTCATCCTGATTTGCCTTGCGCTTCGTCCGAAAGCCCGCCGCGTTCTCGGCGCACCCCCCCCATTTTTTTGAGCATCTCCGCCGGATCCTTGCTGCAGGCCGAAGCAGCGGCATTTTCCCGCACTTTTACTGCACTTTTACTGCACTTTTATTGCACCGATACCGCACCGTTTTGTCGCTTTAAGGCCCTGATTTCGTTGAGACTGTGCCCATCGAGGCAATGAAGCCGGGAAGGCCTCTTGCGGATTTCTCCGGCGCTCTGTCGGGCGAACCTGGAAACGACCCGCGGGATGCCCCGCTGGCGGGATTGCTGCCCGCGGCTTGGACTCATATCGCATGGGTTTTTCAGGTAGGGAGCATCTTTCTTCGAAAGACCTCAAGAGCATGAAAATTTTTCATCGAATAATCGTGGCTTGCCAGGCTCTCCCTGACGGCACTATTTCTGCTTCGGACAGTCTATTTCTGATCAGTGATAGTTTTCGTTCAGCCGGCGGAAGAATTCTTGGGGGGCAAAGAATACCTGCCTGCAGATGATGATCCTTCAAAAAACAAAACCCGGAAAAATCCGCGAAAATCTGCGAGAATCCCCGAAAT
>JAEZXS010000049.1 GCA_023442755.1 Pseudomonadota bacterium
TCCGGCAGCATGTTGGCTTTGCCGCAGGCGGCTACGCAGCAACCGCACTCGATGCAGCGCTCGAGTTCATAGATTTCGTCCGCAAGAGCGTTGTCCATCCGCTCTTCCTGAGCATTCGGATCGAAAGTTTTCTTCGTGTGCACCCAGGACTGAACCTTTTCGTTCATCCCGCGGAACCACGTACCGGTATCGACCGAAAGGTCTCCGATGAGCTTGAAGACCGGCAGAGGCATCAGGGTGATCTCATTGGGAAGCGCCTTGGTCTTGGTGTGGCAGGCAAGGTCGGGGCGCCCGTTGATCATCATCGCGCAGGAACCGCAGATGCCCGCCCTGCACATGAAGTCGAACATCAGCGTCGGGTCCTGTTCCTCTCGCAGGCGGTTAAGGGCGATATAGAGGGTCATGGCATCGGTTTCTTCAAGGTAATACGCGTCCATGTGCGGAACCGAAGCCGGATCTTCCGGATTGAACCTGAAAACATTAAACTTTAGCGTTCGTCCCATCAAAACACCTCTCGTGGCTTAGTTGGTCTCCGGCTTCGGAGTGCAAATAGTGGGATCCTCAGTGCAAATGATCTTGGTCGAACCATAGCCTCTCTCACCAGGCGGGATTTCCCAAACCTTGGACGGCTTCTCGTATTCCAGTGTCGGCAGCGTGTCTTTTTCACTCTTCCAGTACGCCAGAGTCCGCTTCAGCCAATCTCTATCGTTACGTTCCGGGAAATCTTCGCGGGCATGCGCCCCACGGCTCTCAGTGCGCATCAAAGCGCCATAAGCAGCACACAAAGCCAGCCGAACCATTGCAGGCACTCGCAGAGCCATGATCAGCTCCGGATTTGCTCCGGCCGCACTACTTTGCAGACCGATCTTTTGGGCCCGTTCGTGAATCACCTGGAGGTTTTCGACCGCGCTTTGCAGATCAGCGGCGTTGCGGAAAATCCCGACCTTGTCCATAAGTTCTGTCTGCATCGCATTGCGGACCGCATAGGCATTTTCCTTGCCATTCTTGCCACCGATGAGGTCTTTAAGACGCTGTTCCTGCTTCTTGACTTCATCCTCAATGACTGACGTTTTGAAATCGGCCTGATAGCCCTGCAGGAACTCCGAGATTTTTTCACCAACGATCTTTCCCGCTACAATCGTCTCTGCCAGGGAGTTTCCACCGAGCCGGTTGAATCCGTGCATATCCCAGCACGCTGCCTCACCGGCCGCATAAAGTCCCTGGAGGCCATAAGCCGCTCCGTCTTTATTGGTGCGGACCCCACCCATGCTGTAATGGTGAGCCGGACGGACGGGAATCATCTGCGTAATCGGGTCAACATCGAGAAACTCGTTGCAGATTTCTTCAACTTCACGGAGCTTCGTCTTTATATGGTGGGCGCCCAGATGGCGGATATCAAGCCACAGGTGAGGACCATAGGGGCTCGGTACGCCCTTCCCAATACGGATATGATGCGTCATCCATCGGGAAACGACATCGCGCGACGCAAGTTCTTGCTTCCCGGGTTCATAAATGTGCATGAAACGCTCGCCATTTACATCTTTCAAGGTACCACCGTCACCACGGCAACCTTCGGTCACAAGGATGTTGGTGGGGACTATTCCGGTGGGATGGAACTGGATGGCTTCGGGGTTACCAATGGGAACGAGTCCGGTATCCAGGGAAATTGTAGCGCCATCGCCAGTGTTTATGACTGCGTTTGTGGTTTCGCGGTAGATACGGCCGTAGCCTCCGGTTGCAATCAGGGTGGCCTTTGCCAGGTATACCCGCAGCTTGCCCGTCTTGAGGTCGCGGGCGACGACGCCCATGCAGGTTGTGCCGTCATGGATAAGCGACAGAGCCTCAACCCTGTCGTGTACCGTTACGCCCAGGCGCACCACTTCGTTGTCCATGGTAAACAGAAGGGTATGGCCGGTCCCGTCGGAAGTATAGCAGGTACGCCACTTGGCCGTTCCACCGAAATCGCGGGCGGTTATCAGGCCTTCCATTTCCTTTTTCTCAATCTTCTCGTATTCCTGGCCGGCTTTGTAATAAATGCCCTTGCCCGGCACGACGCGGTTCCAGGGGATACCCCAGAAAGCCATTTCGCGAACAGCAATGGGAGCGGTGTCGGCAAAAAGCCGCGCGCACTCCTGATCGCATCCCCAGTCAGAACCCTTTACCGTATCGGCGAAATGAACATCCGGGCAGTCGCCCTCGCCCTTGCAGCAGTTGCCCAGAGAGGCCTGCATGCCGCCCTGAGCGGCGGAGGAATGGGAACGCCTCGGTGGTACTATGCTAAGACATATGGTCTCATACCCTGCTGAGGCCGCCGCCACCGCTACACGCTCACCCGCCAAGCCCGCTCCGACGCATAAGAGATCAGTATAGAAGGTATCCAATTTCAGCTCCTTACATAGCTTTGACTAAAAAGTAGAAGGTGAAAAGGGTCAGAAGCCCAATCCCTATCATGACCAAGGTGAGCTTGTTCTCGAAGCCGTGCAGGACTTTGCGGTTGGCCCTCTTGATGAATCCCCATTTTACACCGATCCGATAGATACCGATTCCCACGTGCAGTTCGATCATCGGGAGCAGGACGACGTAGAAAAGCAGCCACCAGCCCCCCTGAATTCTGGCAGCGCTTCGGGCCGCGGTAATGGGAAGGTTGGTCAAAACCGTCCACATATGGATGCAGCCCATGATCAGGATGATGAAGGCGGTTACGGCCTGGATCATCCAGAGCCATGTGTCCATATGGTTAAAATTGACGCTGTGACGCCACATGGCTTTTTGTTCACGGGCGCGGAAGGGGAGCTTGCGAGCCGCCAAAACAAAATGGGCCAACATTACCAGAGCAATCATGGGACCGCCCAGCTGAGCCATATAGGTGGCTTCGAAGAAGTGGGCAATCGCATTCATTACCCGGCCCCCTCCCAGATCAAGGTTGACACTGGCTACCAGAATCATATGTGCCCACATGAACGCTACGAGCCCGACTCCGGTAAGCATTTGGAAGAAATCCAAATACGCCTCAGTTCGTACAGGTTCTACTCGAGCAATTGTTTGATCCGCCATCATGTTCCTCTAACTCCTGAATAGCTGTTGGGAAGTAGGTTGGAAAGAAACTTGGGTTCGCGCGTACTATTGAGAAAATGATAAAATAGTCCAAAAGTCAAGTACTTTTTATCACAACTTCAGAAGCCGTTTTTGCAAGATATTGAAAGTACTTGGGGAATAACGCACATTTGCGCTCCATGCAGATTCCTTGAGAAACTAAGGACTTTCTCAGCACACCACCGCCTCGCTGCGCGGCGAGAATCGCCCCCAAATCCATGAACAAAGCCGATTTAGACCCTGTGCAAAAATCGGCACTATATTCTTATACACTGCATTTAACCAGCTTAGCCCGAACTGCCCGAAATGCGCCGATAAATTATGCACAAAAAGACCTCTCAGGCGCCACGGCTACTTCCAAATCATCACTACCCAGATATACTTACCTGTACAGGATCCAAGAAAAAAACAGGTATTACAGCAGAGTAATGCCTACTTTCCGCGAAACAGTGGTCATTACGCGCCATGCCTCCGTTTCCCCTTTTAATTTTCTGCAAATCCTGTAGAATGGCTTCGCCTTCCGGCAACCCCCAAAGAAGACCAAAACAGCTCGTTCTCTGACACACCGGTGTCTATGGAGAGGTTCGCATGTACGACGATTCGGCCCCCTTCCCTACAAAGGAGGAATGCATACACGCCCCCGGTCCTGCCGCATTTCCGACGCCGGCATCTCCACCGGCCGCCCACCAGCCCGAACCGTATTTCCTGTCCCGGCTGGCGCACCAGGACGTCATACTCTTCGGCACCCGGCACGACAGACCTTCTACGACCCGTTTTTTCATGGACTTCCTGCCCATTCTGGCGGGACTGGGAATCACCCACGTCGGACTGGAAATTGCCAGCGATCAGCAGGCCAGCCTTGACAACTTCGCCCGAAGCGGCCGGGGACTGCACGATATAGACGTTTTCCATGTGATCGATTCCCCGGAATACCGCTGCCTTCTCGATGTGATACGCCTGTGCGAACTGAAGCCCGTTGCCATGGACCTCCCCCCTGCCCTGTGGAATACGGAATATACAAGGGACGGGTGGATGGCAAAAAGACTCTGCTCCGTCTTTCAGCACGCCCCCCGGGCCAAAGCGGCAGTCCTGGTCGGAAATCTCCATACCATCAAGAATGTGCGCTGGATCGACCCGCTCAAAAGCGACATGTTCCTCCCGGGCCACCTCTCCGAATTTGAACCCGGCCTGGAAGTCTTATCGATCCTGGCCGATTACGAAGACCCCGGGCAATGCTGCCATATGCGGGAGACTCTCTCGAAAACCGAAAAACCGGTTTTGATCGAAACCCGGGGCCTCGACCTCAGGCTCAAGGTACTCAATCTTCTCGCGGCCAGACCTATGAGGGCGGATGAAGTGACCGATGCCGTGATGATGTTTTAGCCGTCCCGAAGGGAAAACTGGTGAAGTATATACCTGAAAATGCGGGAGTATAGAACAAAGCAGACTGCCGCGCAATATTGTTGGTTCAGCGTTTCAATCCGCACCAGGAATTGCTCCTTACAGAATATTTATTTCCGAACCATGGCATTTACGCGATTCGCCTAAAGTACAAGCGTTATCAAGTATAGTGTATACTCCATTCCTACCCTCTAAAATCCACCTTTACATATTCCGGAAGAAAGACTAAAGGTCGGCCCTGATGCTGCGATACCTATATAACTGTTCTTAATTTCAAAGGATCGCGATGAATAGACTGCCAAGACTTGCCATTTTTGTCGCAGTACTTGCGATAGTTGTGTTTGATGTTGGCGTTTGCTCTGCCGGCAGCATGCTTTTCGACCGCGGACTGCCTACGGCCAACCTTAACAGCGCTGCCGGAGCTAATAGGAGCAACGTATCCTGGGGAGACTGGTCCACTACTCTTCCGGCAGGAACCTATAATATCGTCGGCGACGACTTTTCCATCGGAAAGGCAGGTTCTACATATCATATCGACACCATCAGGGTCTGGGCGGTTGACCTTCCAACCCCCACTCAACTGTGGGGACAGTCCGGAGGGCTCGGAGGAGCGATATCCGTTATCTCCACCTCGTATACGCCAACCGCTGTAACCTATACCGGCGGCGTGCGCTACGAAGGCAGTTCCGGCAACCTCTATCCCATCTACCAGGTGGATTTCCGTGTGAACCTGAATATAGCCGGGGGCAGCAAATATAACATTTACGTGTATTCCCCCTACACCTATGACCCGGTCTCGAAACTGTATCTTCAGCCGTTCATGAGTGCTTCCAATGCCGCGCTCAGCGGTTCGACGCAGACGGGCGCCGACGGCCAGGTAATTCTGCTCGACCAGAACGGCCCTCCCGCATACTGGGATTCTGCAAGTGACGGGTCCTGGGATAAATCGTCAGATATAAACCTGCAGGTATTTGGAGACAAGCTTGCGGTCCCAGAACCTTCCCTGCTGTTGCTTTTGGGCATCGGTGTCGTCGGATTGGCCGGGTACAGGAAAACCCGCAAAACTCAAAAGCGCAATTCTCTTCAAACAACCCTCTGAAAGCCTTCTCTTCAGGGGCATCATCGTACACCTGTTCGACAATCCATCAGGCAGATGCGGCAAAAAGACCGCATCTGCCTTTTTCTTTTCACTACATCTCCGGAGACCCCATCCGCATGATTTTTACCTGGCCATCCGGGATTTCCCTACACAAACTTCATAGATGATGGTAGAAGGAATCTTCCCCTTGTTTAAGAAGTAACACTAGAGGAGAAACCTGTTACTCAATGCCCTCGCCACGGAGGTAAAGAATGCTGGTAAAGAACTGGATGAGCACTAACCTGGTAACAATTGAAGAAACCGATTCAATGCAGCATGCGATGAGCCTGATGAAAGAACACAACATCAGGATGCTCCCCGTGGTGCAGAAGGGCAAACTTACGGGTGTGCTCTCTGATACGGACCTGAAGCGCGCTTCGGCCTCGGATGCAACCATGCTTGATATGCATGAGCTGCTTTACCTGATTTCAAAGATCAAAGTACATGAAATCATGTCAAAGAATCCGATCACGGTTCCGGAAGACTATACCGTTGAGGAAACCGCTCAAATCCTGATGGAGCACAATATCTCCGGGGTTCCGGTAACCAATGGACACGGGAATCTGGCAGGGATCATTACCAGGCATGATATATTCAAAATATTGATCGCTTTGAGCGGCTTGCCCAAAAAAGGCATCCAGCTTGCCTTTCTGATCGAGGATCGTTCGGGCTCCATAAAAGACGTTACCGACGTGATTCGCAAGTACGACGGGAGAATTGCCAGCATTCTCAGCTCTTACGAATCAGCTCCCGAAGGGAAGCGCATCGTTTATATCAGAATATATGAACTCGACCGCCACACCTTGCCCGACATGATCCGCGAATTCCGCGACAAGGGAACGCTTATCTATCTCGTGGACCACAGGGACAACAAAAGAAATATCTACCAGGACATCAGGGCCTGATCCCTGCACGCGGAAAATCCGCCTTCGACATTCGGGTTTTGCCGGGTCCGCTTTCGAGCGGACCTTTTCTTTTTCCCCTCAAAACCCGCCGGGGCTCTTCCTGCCAAGCTCCTTTCCCTCCGGGCTTACATAGATGTCTCCGAACTGAACGATCTTTATCGCATCGGCCGGAACCGGCGATATCAATGTGATCCTTCGTCGCCGGAAGTCGATCTTCCGTACGATGCCGAGCCCCAGGATCGTTCCGTCCCCATCGCCTACCCCGCAAAGGAGATTTTCCGCAAAACCGGGGCTGACCGCCCTGAAACCCGTCTTGCTATCTCCTTTGACATCGGCTACAGCTATCATCCCTTCCGCCGACTTCTCAGAATACAGGACCCCCGGGATATCCGCGCGCCTTCCATTAAAGAGCAGAGAACGCTGGAAAAGCAGATCGTCCATGTCGAGCGCCATCTTTTGCGATCCCGCAAAATAATCCCCGAAAGCCCTCTCCCTGGCATCCCGCCTGGCTTCCTGAGTCTTCGAGACCGCTCGCACCGAAGCCCGCAATCGTACGATCCGGTGATTCCTGTACGCGTTGAGAATCGGCTCCAGCTCGTATCCCCTTTGCAGAGCTACCACGACATCGGGCATGAGCGCCTCGATTTTGTACCCTTTGAGGATACGTCCGAGCCCGAGAATCAGCCCGCTTGTATTGATCACCTTGTGGAACGCCGGCGATCGCTCGACAAGCCTGCTCAGCCCGACGATAACCGGCAGAAAATGTCCCACCGGACTCACGGAGCCGACAAAATATATGGAATACCCCGCTTCTGCGCCGGGCCGGCCGGCAGTGATGCATGCAGGCGGCCCTATATCCTTCTGGCCGATATCGGAATCTATAAGGTCTACTGATCTGCCCTGCCGGGAGAGGCTCCTATACAGGAAGCGACAGAAACTGCTCTTACCGATATCCGCAGCGCCGAGCACAAGGATTTTTCGCCATTGCTGCTCGAAGATCGTCCGGGCCGGGCGCCTCCATCCAGGGGGGATGTCTATGTCTTCCATCTCCTCATCCAGAATCACATGTTCACAGCCGTCCGGCGCGCCTTTTCCCATACCGCGGAAGCCCGCCTGCAATCAAAGCTCTCAGGGATTAGAATATAAGAACGAATATGGCATCGAGGCAGAAAAGGAGATTGCCCATGTATATGGAACACATGACAGGCAAACAGGACTGTGTCTATAAAGACAAGACCTACGCGCACGGGACGGAACTGTGCCTGGGAGACGGCTGCATGGTCTGCAACGACGGACAACTGGTCGAAGCGGAAACCAATCCGCCTATCGCAGGAGTCCATATCGATCCGGGGAAAAGAGAGAAACTGATGGAAATCTGAACAGGTGTTTCTTCAGGAGCAACGCATCGCCCCGGCATAGTACATCCGTCACCCTGGCCGGCAGAGAAGATCTTGTTCTGAACCATGGAACTTTCGTTGGAGCGATCGCGGCCGCAATTTACAATTTCTTCATGCAAACCCCGCGAAGCATTGGTGGCGAAGTGAGACCATACCCGGATCATTTCAGGTTCGCCGCTTGCCGTTCCGGATTGGCTTTCTCGAACAGGCTCAGGTAGCGGCCGTATCCTTCTTTCTCGAGATCCTCGCGAGGGATGAACCTCAGCGACGCAGAGTTCATGCAGTATCTCAGACCGGTGGGCGGGGGTCCGTCGGAAAAAACATGCCCGAGATGCGAATCCGCATGTTTGCTCCTGACCTCAGTGCGAGCCATGAAGAAAAAGCTCCTGTCCTGCTTTTCTACGATATTGCCCGGTTCGAGTGGCCTGGCAAAGCTCGGCCATCCCGTTCCGGAGTCGAATTTATCGAGCGAGCTGAAAAGGGGCTCGCCCGAAACGATATCCACGTAGATCCCAGCCCTCTTATTGTCCCAATACTCATTTTTGAAGGGCGGTTCCGTGCCGCTTTTCTGAGTGACCTTGTACTGGAGCGGCGAGAGGGTCTTTCGAAGCTTCTCGTCGCCGGGCCTGGAGTATGTTGCCTTTGAAACGGCTGCTGACTCGACTTTCATCTGTTCCCATACCTTTGCTAAGAATTGATCCCGGCCTGAATGGAACCGGTAATACGCATATCGCAGCGGGTTCTTTTTCGAATACCCCTGGTGGTAGTCCTCTGCCGGGTAGAATTTCGAAAATCGGATGATCTCGGTGACAATAGGCTTTTCAAAGCGCCCCGAACTCTCCAACTCCCGCCGGGACCTTTCGGCCAACTGCCGCTGCTCTTCATCATTATAGAATATGGCGCTTCGATACTGCGAGCCCCTGTCGACAAACTGTCCTCCTGCATCGGTCGGATCGATATGCATCCAGAAGTATTCAATCAGATCCTCATAGGTAACCTTGGCCGGATCGTAGATGACCTGCACGGCTTCCAGGTGTCCCGTTCCGCCTGTCGACACCTGCTCGTAGGTCGGATTTTCCGCCTCCCCGCCCGTGTATCCCGAAATTACCCGGACGACTCCATCCAGTTTTTCAAAATCCGCCTCTACGCACCAGAAGCAGCCTCCAGCAAATGTGGCTCGTGGCAGCCCGTCATAGCCTTCCACCACTGCCGGGGCCGCCTGCCCTTCCTGTTTGCCGTGGAGCGCCCCCAGCGCAAGCAGCGCTATGACAACTAATGCACTTCCCGCAACGGCTAGCAGGCTCTTCCTCATTTCATCTCCCCCATCGGGCCATGCCTTCCGAGCCGGCCGCACTGAGTAGCTATTCTCATTTGCGAACGATTAACAATGACAATGTAAAGCTTCCAGGGCGGTTTTCAAGGTAGCACCACACCTGGACGGCTGTCGTGAAAGGGTATCTCTTTCCTGCCCCGACTCCAGTACCATTGACCACCATGCCGGTCATGAGCAATTTTAATAATGTATATTCTATTCGCTGACTTAAACGAAAAGCGAGTCTGGTTTCAAATATATGTTTTCTGACGCATTGCTCAGATATTGGGAGAAAAGGGATGGAATCGGAACACCCAGGCGCTTTTGCGTTCTGTGAAGAACCCGCCGGCCCGGTAAAGAGGGACGGAAAATCACAAATCCTTAAAGAAGTGACACGGCATTCGAGAGAAATCGGACAGCGGCTTTCCCGTCAAATCAAAGCCGAGGCGAGATCGATCCTGCTCGGACAGAAAGAAACGGTTTCAAACGACCTCGAGGAACTGGCCAATGCCCTGCGGGACGCGGGGGAGAGGCTCAAGGCCCGTCAAAAGCAGTCAGCCGCGCGAATTACGGAAACAGGTGCGGCGAGTGTGGACAGGGTCACCTCGTTTCTCAGACAGGCCGATCCCGACGAAATTGTCGGCAGGATGGGAGCATTTGCCAGACGCCGTCCGGTTGTATTTGCGGGCTTTGCCCTGGCAACCGGCTTCATAATCGGTCAGATGGTTTCGGATTACGGAAGGTCGTATCCGGAATCCCCCCGTGTGATTCGGGCGAAAACCGAATCCGCGATCGAGTACCATCCTGCGGAAGATGAGGAGGGATATTATGAACGGCACTGACCGGGTGCGGCCCGGGACACAGGAGCCTCGCCCTCCTCAATTCGAGGGTGAAGAGCCGCTCGGCAGCCTGCTCAGAAAACTCTCCAGGGATGCCTACCGGCTCATTGCGCAGCAGTTCGAACTGGCAAGGAGCGAGATTTCCGCGAAAATTCTCAGGACCTTTAAGGATTCGACATTCCTGGTAATTGGAGCATCCACGGCTTACGCCGGATTTCTCCTCATTCTCTCAGCTGTCGTAATGGCGCTGGCAAGGGTTATCCCGATCGGCCTGGCAGCATTTCTGGTCGGGATCACGGTTGTTTCCGCGGGCGTTCTCCTGATGGCGATCGGGCGCCGGAGGCTGCGCCATGACGACCTTGTACCTCGAAAGACGATAGAAGTTTTGGAAGGCGATAAACGATGGATACGGGACCGGATGTCATAGAGCGTGAAAATTCGGAACGTGGCGCGGACAGATTTCTTGATTATGAAGATGACTATGAAGGCAGAACGGACGATGCGGTGCTTTCGATCAGAGAGACGGAGTCCAGGATTCTCGCAACAGTCCGGGAAATCCGGCAAAGACTCTCTCCTGACTATATCGAAAGGTACGCATGGTCTGCAGCCCGGGAGAAATTATTCGAAAGGATGGATAAGATGTTAAACGAGGATATAGTTGAAT
>JAEZXS010000113.1 GCA_023442755.1 Pseudomonadota bacterium
GCTCTCCCCTTTTTCCTCCAGCAGGAGGTGAGTAAGCCCCATGTAATACAGGCAGTAAGGGTCGTCCGGTGCGCGCTCCAGGTGTTTGCGGGAGAGGAGCAGATTTCGCTCCAGCTTTTTTTTCGCCGCTTCGGGTTCGAGCCGGTACCCGAAGTGGTGTATGAAAAAGGGAGCCACCGCAATATGCGCCCCCATCCGAGCCAGAGAAGGCTCCACCCTTTCGTGGACCTCGTTTTCAAAGCGTATTTCCGCCAAATTGCGGAAAAGTCGGATGTTTACGCCCGTGTCGTATGAATCGGACCCGTACTTGTAGCTTCTGATGGGGACCGACCAGGCATCCACGTCCGTAGAGGCAGCAACGTTCCTGATACAGTCGACGGCGCCGTTGCAGTCGAGCCGTTCATCGGCATCAAGGTAGAATATCCAGTCCCCGACCGCATGGCGCAACGATTCGTTGCGCGCCGCGGCAAAGTTTCCCTGCCACGGCATATAGTGTACTGACGCTCCAAACGATTCCGCCATACGGATCGTTCCATCCTCCGAACCGGTGTCCACAACGACAATCTCGTCAACCAGGCCGCGCACGCTTTCCAGGCAGCCCGGCAGGTTTTCTTCCTCGTTTTTCACGATCATGCACAGAGAAACGCGCGGCTTCGGCAGTGCGCCGACCGCGGGACCCTCAATTGGAGAGGCCATTCCCTGCTCCGTTTCGGATGCTCTTCAGCAGGGCGTCGCTGTCCGTGTGGGAAGGCTCGGCAGCCAGTATCAGTTCCAGGGTCTCGACGGCTTCATTCCGCTGCCCGAACGCATTATGTAGAGCAGCCAGGATATAAAGGCTCTCAGCGGTTCCGGGCCTGATCTTCAACGCTCTCTGAACGGCCTCCATGGCTCCGGTCAAATCGCCGGCATCCATCAACTGCCTGGCCGCACTCGTATAAATGTCGGCCACTTCTACGGGAAGCCCCTCCACACTCCACTCCGTGGCGGCGCTCCGATAGACCACCCGTTCGTATTCTTCCCACGCGGCCTCATCGTCAGGGCAGCGGCTGAGGTACATCTTGTACAGAGCGATCGAGGAATCGACCTCATTCGCCCTGGCAAGCGCACGGGCGCTGTTGCACAGGATCTCCGGGTCTTCGGGCTGCAGGTCGAGTGCACGGTAGAAGTGCTGCAGAGCGGATTCCAGGTTGCCCTTCTCGAACTCGATCACACCGAGGTTGTTATGGGCAATGGCCAACCGGGGATTGTTCTCCAGGGCCATTTCAAAGCAGGCCGTCGCGTGTCCGGTGTTGCCGCGGCTGAACTCGAGTTCACCCTGTTCCCGGAAAAATTCCGCCGCCTTCAGCGCGTCCGCATCCACCACCCTGTCCAGGAGCTTCAACTCGGAACGCACCGTTTCGTTTCCCGGGTTCCTTTCCAGGTAGGAATTCAGAACTTCCCTGCAGTCTTCCTCATGCCCCAGTTCCCGGAACATGCGACTGCACTGCAGAATCGTTTCCTGGTCGTTCGGCTCCAGTTCCAGGGCTCGCATCATGCTGTTCAGGGCATCCTCGGTCCGGCCCTGCTTCCAGTACGCATGGCTGAGCTTCGTGTAGGCCTTCGCACTGAAAGGATCGACCCTGAGCACCATGTCGAAGCACTCGACCGCTTCGGACGGCTTCTCTTCCGAAAGAGCCGCGTCGCCCTTATCGAACCAGTCTCTAATGGATTCTCCCAGCCCCAGTTCCAGCCCGCTTTCCATCATTTCCATACCATTCTCTCCATCTCGGCTCTTTCCTGTTTGCCATTCGGCGAAGCGGATGAACCCGAAGGATTATCCATCCCTTCGAGCGCCTTTTTCATGCCCGATATCTTCTCCGCCATCTCCCCGTAGCAATTGAAGGATTGCAACAACAGCTCTTTCTTATTCAAAAACTCTGCCAGATGTCCGTTCAACCCGGCGCCGGCCAGGAGCCGGATCCACCAGCCCCACATGTTGAAGTCAAAATTTCGGATCTCGAGTTCGTTGTTGACCAGGTGTTTCTGCCACCCCACCATGACCGGATCGAAATTGTTGATCGTACACGCGCTGCTCAGAACGAAATTGTCGGAGTGATGCATTTGCCATCTTTGTCCGATTTCCGCTGCCGGGAGTTGCCTGAGTTTTCTCCCGTCGATGTCGACGCGGGTGGAAGCGATCTTTTGCACCAGTTGCCTGGCCCGGCTTTCATATGAATGATCCGGCAAAATTTGCCGCACCTGCTCGCACATTTCCAACTTTTGGGCCTCGTACCTGCCGTCGAGGAAAGATAGTACCGCAGGTTCCAGCTCCGTGTAGGCGAGGTAGTGCCCTCCCGGCCTGAAGCCGAGGATGTCCAGTTCTTCCAGGTGCGGATTGAGAACTACGGCGCCGCAGCCGAGCGCTTCGAAAAAGCGCATGTTGACCTCGTCGCGTATCGGCTTGTTGAATACCAGCCTGGCCCGGCTCAACATCCGGGCATATTCGGGGCCGAAGATATTTGTCGCGATGTGGACGTTGTACCGGTCTTTCAGGCTTCCGAGTTCGTAGAGCAGATTTTCGCGGTCCTGCTGCACGGAGTGATTCAGGTTGCCTATGAACAGGACATCCCACTCGGCGGGCAAACCGTACTCATGGTGAATTTCCGGGTCGAATCCGTAGAGGCAGAAAAATTCGCTGTTCCGGAAGCCGAGCTTGTTCAGGATCCGTACCCCTTTTAGATCGCAGAACAGGTGGTCGAAAGCCGCCAGCACCGGCAGCATCCGGTTGAATGACAGGTTGTAATCGCCGAGCAGGCAAAAGACGGGATAATCCGCCTGTTCGAGCCCCGACGGGATCGGATAATACTCGGCATCCCTAATGAGTATGGCGTCGGGCGTCCAGCCGGCCGGTATGGTTCTCAGAACGTCATCGAACCGCGTGGGGTTGTGATCGAAGGTTTTCACATCAGCCGCCCGCTTCAATGCCTTGATCAGGAACGCCTCATTGCCCAGCGGATCGAAGAGCCCGGGCCCGACCAGCAGCTTCATTTCGGGATAGGGTCCGGGAATGGTCGCCGGGGCGGCCTGGACGGCCTTGACGCTGCCGGTTGCCCCGTTGACGGGGACGCTGTTCGACCCGCCGGCCTTTGCCCTGATGTTATCCAGGAGCTTCCCTGCAGCCGTGTAGTCGGGAAAAGTCGCAAGGAGGTCCATGGCGGCCTGTTGCGCCTGGGCGAGCTTCCCCTGTTCGAAAAGGCAGGAGGCGAAGAGAAACCGCAGTTCCCTGGCGTTCGAATAGGTCTTCAGCAGGGTTGCCAGGCAGGTTTCCAGGAGCTTGAACTGCCGGCTGCGGTAGCATTCGCGGACGAATTCCGTCATGATATCGGGGTTTTTCGGATCGAGCAGCACCGAACCGTACAGAGTTTCCAGATCTATCGCCGGAAGCGCATCCGAGGGTATCTCCTCCCCGGCCCACTTGGAAAAATAGAGGTTCCTGTTGTGCTCGTTGTAATAACCGCCGCCGTTTTTCTCCTCGTTTAGATGGGTAACGCGGACGGTATTGGCGATTGCCAGCCTGCCGCCGTGCTTTTGAAGCAACTGTCTGAAATAATCGGTATCTTCAAAGCCCGCCCCGATGTACCCCTCGTCGAACAGCACATCGTTTTTTCTGATGATGCAGCACGCCGTCGGAATCATCCCCACTTCGATAAAGCCGGGCTCCAGATCGACATTGTTGGCACTGTTCCTGCCGACCGTACCGTCCGGGTTCATCAGTCTGGCCGACGCGGCGACCAGCTTCCGGTTTTCTCTCATGCAGGCAATCAGGTCCCGGTTCCAGCCGACCGGAAGGCCCGCGATGTCGTCATCGCACATTATCACGTACGGGTTCCGCGAAGCCCTGAGGCCTTCGTTCCGATTCCTGGCCGCGCTCTGCTGCTTGCCCACCACTATAATATTGTAGGGTGGGACAGTCTTTTCGGGCAGCTCGGACATCAGTTTCTGCAGGTTCTCATTCGGCTTGTAGGCGGGAATGACGATGTCGGCGGAAAGGTCCGATTTGAAATGATACGGATAGTCGCTCTTCTCCGAGTAGGGCAGCAGTTCCGACCATCCGTGTATCTTTGCGTAGTTGCGGTGCAGACCGCCGCAGACATTCAGCATTCCGCACGATCCGCAGGCGCCTTCCCGGCTGTTGATCCTGTTCTGGAACTCCCTGCCGAACGCCAGGTAGACATCGGACGTTTTGGGAGAAACCCCGTAGTCCCATTCGTAAGGGTCGAACATCACCTGGGGATTATTGCAGACGTGGGATTCGTAGCCCTTCAAGAGGCAGAGCGGAAAGTACCGGACATTAACCCAGTAGTTCCTCGCGTTCAGGTAATCGAGTGCCTGTTTCAGGAACGGGGCAACCTCCGAGGCTCTTACCTGTACGTCGTTCAACCTTTGCGTGACCTCGGGTTGTTCGTTCTGCCCCCACTCGTAATGGGGATTGAAGTTGATAAAGTTGACGATCCGGGGCTTTATCGCCCGATCGTAGTGCTTTGCCAGCTTTGGAAGATCCTCGAAATTGTACTGGGTCAAAGTGCAGTTCACACGCACAAAGCACCCTGATTCGTTCAGAAAATCCGCCGTCCTGTTTATCTTTTCCCATGCCCCCTTCACGTTCAGGAGCTGATCCTGCCGTTCCTCGAACCCGTGGACCGACAGAAGCCATTCCGAGCATCCTGCCTCCGCCAGTTTTTTGACTTTCTCGAATGCCAGCCCGTTCGTAATGATGCAGGTGTGCAGGCCCATTGACTCGGCAAGCCGGATCACTTCGGGCATCCGAGGATAGATGGTCGGCTCTCCCCCGGTGAAATCGACCGAGGTGTTGCCGCGCTCCCGCGCCGCCGCCAGCTCTTTCTCTACCTCGTCGAAGGATTTCGACCAGTCGCTCTGATTGTACGTGTAGTAGCACATCCGGCATTTGGCGTTGCAGGGCCGGTTGATGTCGATCACCGCACGGCGGGTGGGAATCAGTCCCGAACTGATCAAGCGTTTGCTCCTTTCCCGGTGTTCTCACAAAGGGGGAAATCACTGACGTTTTCGATACCTAGCAAGATGCCGGCCAAATATAGGGAGGAGTTGGGGAAAAATTGCCCGGGTTATCAAAGATTACACAGGGCGACGGCGCATATGCGTCACCTTAGAAGCAATACTGTTAGTTAATCGCGGCTGTAAGCCGCTCATATTGATGACAAATTCTAAAATCATCGTGATCGTCGTTCCGGTGAAAGCCGGAATCCAGTGATTTCAAGCACTTCTGGACCCCGATGCCTGCCCCGGACCCGATCCGGGGTTCGTCGGGGTGACGGCTTGGGGGCTTTTTCAACGGTCTGCGCGGCTGCAAGCCGCTCTCACAGTATACGGGAATTCTCATGAAAGACATGGATGGTGCGGATGACTGAAGGTATGCCGGAGGCGGAAGAAAGATAGGCCGATTGCGGAGCGAACCGGATGTCAACAAGTTGACTGCAGGTCAGGCGGTGCGTTTCATCTCCAGGGCGGCCTGGTAGACCACCCGGCGCGGAATGCCGAAACGGCCCGAAATTGCGGCCGCAGCCTCCTTCGATCCAACGCCTCGGGCAAGCAGCGTGCGCAGTTCTTCCTCCCAGCCGGGAGCTTCCGTCTCCTCGACCGGTTCCTCCGTCCGCCCCTCCACCACCAGGGTGATTTCCCCCCGGACTTCCCCGGAAAAACGATCCAGCGCTTCGGAAACGGATCCGCGGAAAATCTCCTCGTGTATCTTGGTGAGTTCCCTGGCAACCGCTATCCGCCTGTCACCCCACTCTTCCAGGATATCCTGAAGAGTCCTGGCAAGCCTTTTGGGTGATTCATACAAAACAACGGTCATGGGGAGGCAGGCGTTCCCGGCGAAAAAGCGCTTCCTGCCCGAACCCCTGGGCGGAGCAAACCCCAGGAAGGCAAAGGGATGGGAGGGCAGGCCCGAAGCGACCAGGGCGGAAACCAGGGCCGTCGGTCCGGGAATGACGATCGGTTCGGTTCCGCCCTGCAGAGCGGTTTCGATAAGGAGCATCCCGGGATCGGATATGCCGGGCGTACCGGCATCCGTAACCACGGCGACGCACTGCCCCGAGGCGATTTTTGCGAGCAGTTCGCCTCCGCGCTGTTGGGCGTTGTGTTCGTGGTAGCTGACAAGGGGCTTGTGAATGTCGAAATGGGTGAGCAGCTTGCGGGTGTGGCGGGTATCCTCCGCGGCGATGAGGTCAACGAAGCGGAGGGTTTCGAGCGCCCTCAACGTGATGTCGCCGAGATTTCCGATAGGGGTGGAGACGATATAGAGTTTTCCCTCCCCTCCCTCCTCACTCTTTTCAGGAGCGGGTTTCGAAGGCATTGACAATCCAGTTGATTTCGGGCTCTTCCCCATCCCACCTGATCGCTATCACGTCAAAGCGCGCCGGAGAGTTCTCGAGCCTGCGCTGTTTCAGGTACCATTGAGCCGCCCGGACGAGGCGCTGCCGCTTCACCGCGGTGATCGATTCCTCCGGCTCACCGAACCCGCGTGCCTGCCGCGTCCTGACTTCCACGAATACGACCGTCCCGCCGTCCCGGGCGACCAGGTCGATTTCCCCCGGAGGACACCGGAAATTCCGGTCCAGTATTTTGATGCCGGAGCCGGTAAGAAAATCGGCCGCAACCGCTTCGCCCCGCCTACCCTTCAGAAACCGGATCTTGCTCATCGCACCCGCACTCGGTACCGTTTACAACGCCGTGGAAACTCATCCTGTGCAGCCTGCACGGGCCGTATTTGCGTATGGCCTCGCAGTGCTGCGCCGTGGGGTAACCTTTGTGGCAGTCGAATCCGTACTGGGGGAACTGCGCATGGTATTCGCACATGATCCGGTCCCGGTGCACCTTTGCAATGACCGATGCTGCTGCAATGGACAGCGAGAGCGCATCCCCCTGAACGATCCCCTCCTGTTCGATTTCGAGAGAGAGTTCGTAGGGACCGTCTATGAGCAGGTAGTCGGGCTTCATGCCCAGTCCCGACACAGCGCGCTTCATGGCCAGGAAAGTCGCCTGCAGGATATTTATGCTGTCGATTTCGGTGTTGTCGGCAAGACCCACGCCAATAGCCAGGGCGCGCATGCGGATCTTTTTATCGAACACGTCCCTTTGGGCGGGGGTGAGTTTTTTGGAATCGGTAAGTCCCGGAAGCCGTATGCCTTTCGGGAGGATGACCGCGGCCGCGACCACGGGACCCGCCAGCGGGCCGCGCCCGGCTTCATCGATCCCCGTGATCAAACGAAAACCCCGCCGGTAGGCATGCTTCTCGTATAGACGCATGTCCACCGCCGGGGTTTTCAATTTCTTCTCTTGCACGGCACTTATCTCGGAAAAAGAGATTTGATCGATTTTGGTCTCTCCGATCCCGGATACGGTAAGCAGCCTCGGGCGCGCTATGCTTTTGCCGGTTCGCGCTTCTCGCGAATTCTTGCTGCTTTGCCGACGCGCTGGCGCAGGTAGTAGAGTCTCGACCTGCGGACCCGACCTCTGCGCAGAATCTCGATATGGTCGATCTGAGGCGAATGCACGGGGAAAATACGCTCCACGCCTACGCCGTAGGAAACCTTGCGAACGGTGACAGTGGCGCCCATCTTGCCCTTGTGCGAGCGAATCACCACACCCTCGAAAATCTGGATGCGCTCTTTGTCTCCTTCACGAATCTTCACGTGCACTTTGACCGTATCCCCGATCCTGAAGCGCGGGATATCAACGCGCATGTGATCAATTTCGATCATGTTGAGCATACTCATTCCCATTTTATCCTCCAAATTGAATATAGAACAGGCGGGCTGCAATCAGAATCCCAAGAGGTCTCGCCTGCGATTTACAAATCCGAACCGGATTCGTCGTTCGATCCGCCGCCTCCCAGCAGCCGGTCCAAGAATATAGCGGCAGCCGAACGAACCGGGAGGTGATTGTAACTGCCTGCCCCGGCGATCGGCGCCAACACGGCATCGGTTTCCTCGAATACGGAAGGCGCAAGTCCCCAGCCGGTTCCGAGCAGGAGGAGAAAGGGCCTGTCCTCCCTCTCGAGCTGCCGGCGCGCACGCGCATGCGACAAGGGCCGCACACCCTGCCTTGCCGTACTCGCCCAAAGCACCGGATACTTACCGGTTCTTCGGAAAATATCTTCCCTGGCCGAAGCGATGCTTTCGACCACTTCCAGGCGTTTTAACGCTTCCCGCCTCTCCGGCAGGATTTCGCCGCCCCTGCCGTCTATCCAGTGCCGCGTCAGCCTGAGGCTTAAGGCCTGCTGGTCTTTCAAGGGCGTTACTATATAGCACACCGGCACACCGAAAGTACAGCCCGTCCGCGCCAGATCGTGAAGATCGAGGTTCGTTACCGCCGAAGCGATGATCTCACCCACCCGGTTCAAAACGGGGTAGTGCACAAGCGCGAGGAACAATGGGGCCATACGCTAATCCCGGCCGCCGCATTCCGCCCTGCCCGGCTCTTCTCCGGCTTCCTCCCGGGCTGCATCGAGCAGTGCGCGATCCTCGCGGCTCAGATCGAGACGATCGAAAAGATCCGGACGCCGCATCCGGGTTCGCAGAAGAGCCTGCCCCCTGCGCCAACGCCGTATGCTCTCGTGGTTTCCGGAAAGCAGGATCTCCGGTACGGACTTTCCTTCGAATTCCTGCGGCCTGGTATATTGCGGATACTCGAGGACCGGTTCACAAAAGGAATCCGCGGAGGCCGAACCCTCATTTCCCAGCGCTCCCGGGAGAAGCCTGGTTACCGCATCGACGATTATCATCGCGGCCAGCTCGCCGCCGGTCAGAATATAATCACCAATGGATATCTGGTCGTCCGTATAATGTTCCGCCACCCGCTCGTCTACGCCTTCGTACCGGCCGCAGACCAGAACGATTCGCGGCAGCACGCTCAACTCCCTCGCAATTTCCTGGTCGAAAAGCCTTCCCTGCGGCGTGAGCAGCACCACCCTGGCAGGAGGTCCCTCTTTGCCAATCGCGCGCAACGCTCCAACAATGGGCTCGGGTTTCATGACCATGCCCTCGCCGCCGCCGAAGGGCCGGTCGTCGGTCATCTGGTGCTTGTCGGTCGCATAATCGCGGATATTATGGAGCCGCACGTCGATCAGCCCGCGCTCGCGGGCCTTTCCCACAATACTTTCCGCCAGAGGCGAAGCAAACATTCCGGGAAAAATGGACAGAATGTCAAAGATCATTCTATTTCCAGGCCTTCCGGCAAATCGACTATCACTTTCTTCGCATCGAGGTCAATTTCGCGGATTACATCCTCGATTGCGGGAACCAGCAGTTCTTCGCCTTCGCGATCGACGACATAGACGTCGTTGCTGCCGGTTTCCAGGATGTTGCGCAGGATTCCGAGCTTCCTGCCGTCCGTAGTTTCCACGGAGAGCCCCAGAAGCTGGAAATGGTAATATTCCCCTTCAGGCAATTCCGGTAGTTGGTCCTCCGGAATGAGGAGGTCCCTTCCGACAAATTCCCTGGCTTTGTCCATATCCCGGATTTCTTCGAACTCACCGATCCACACCCGCTTGTGGGGCCGAAGCGAGACCAGCGTCAACTCGCCTTCCGCTCCGCCGCGGGCGGCATAAAGCACCTTGTCCCCGGGTTCGAGTTCCCCGAGAGTATCGCCGTAAGCCTGAACCTTTACTGCGCCGCGAACCCCATGGGTTGTTACTATCTTACCGACCGGGACCAGACTCGGCTTTTCCATCAGCTATTCGATTATCTCCAGAACGGCCCGTTTACGAATCTTGGTCGAAGCAGCGCTCAGGATCGTTCTCATGGCGCGGGCGGTGCGGCCTTGCTTGCCTATGACTTTTCCGAGATCTTCCTTGGCCACCCGGAGCTCGATGACAGAAGTCTGCTCTCCCTCAATCTCCGAAACTTTGACCTTCTCGGGATTATCCACCAAAGCCCTCGCCATAAACTCGATCAGTTCCTTCAACATGATGGCCTCCGGATAGAATGCGCTGCAATGAGTAAATTCCGGGATTTCAGATGTCAGTTTGCAGTCCCGTGCTTGCTGATGAGGTTCCGAACCGTGTCAGTGGGCTTCGCACCTTGCTCTAGCCAGTACTGGAGCCGTTCCTTGTCGATCTGAACTTCCGCCGTCGCGGGCAGAGGGTTGTAGGTACCGATTCTTTCAATGAAACGGCCGTCGCGCGGCGCTTCCGAGGAAGCAACGACGATTCTGTAAAAAGGCCTTTTCTTTCTTCCACCACGGGCCAAACGAATTTTTACCGGCATTCTCTTAAAAACCTCCTGCTGAGATTGGGCTTCGCCCAAATGTTTCCAATATGCTCACATCCGCCCCTCTCACCCCGGCGCATGCGAAAACTGCCGCCGCCGGCCATCCTCTTCACTCGCAGTTCAGCTCCCTGATTGGAAATGGTAAAGAGAGGGGTTTACCAAAGGCGAATCAGAAGGATTGAATCATGCATATCTTGAGCGGACGAGACACCTCTCCCCCACTTTTTCCATCGATCTATACGGTAAAATTTTTCATATACCGCATAGGCTCGAAATTAAAAAGGGAAAAATGATCCCTTTCTACGAATTTTACCCTTCTTTTTCGAACCTCCGGATGCACCCATCATCTGACGCATCATCTTGCGCGATTCCCCGTAGCTCTTGAGCAACCGGTTCACATCCTGCACCGTCGTCCCGCTTCCGTCCGCTATCCGCTTCCTGCGGCTCGCGTTCAGGATATCCGAATTCGTGCGCTCCACCATGGTCATGGAGTTGATGATCGCCTCCATCCGCACGAATTCCTTCTGGTCGATCTGCATCTTCTTGAGTTCTTTCAGAATTCCCATGCCCGGAAGCATGCTCAGTATCTGGTCGAAAGATCCGAGCTTTTTCATCTGCCTGAGCTGGTTGCGGAAGTCCTCCAGGGTGAAGGTATCCTGGCGAAACTTCTTTGCGATTTCCTGGGCCTGGTCGGCATCGAAAGCCTCCTGGGCCTTCTCGATCATCGACAGGACGTCCCCCATGCCCAGGATTCGGGAACTCATTCTGTCCGGATGGAATACCTCCAGCGCATCCAGCTTCTCCCCGATGCCGATGAGCTTGATTGGGCACTGGGTTACCGATCGGATGGACAGGGCGGCACCGCCGCGCGCATCGCCGTCGAGCTTCGTGAGCACGACCCCGGACAGGCCGAGCTTCTCGTTGAAGGCGCTCGCGATCTGGACCGCATCCTGGCCTGTCATGGAATCGGCGACGAGCAGTATTTCGGCAGGCTGCAGAATCTCCTTGAGCCGGGACAGCTCATCCATCAGCTCGGAATCGACGTGAAGACGTCCCGCCGTATCGACGAGCACGGTATCGCAATTCTGCTGCCTGGCGTATGTTATCGCTTCTTTTGCGATTTCCTCGGGCTTCTGCTTGAACGAAGACGGGTAGACGGGGAGCTTAAGCTGCCCGGCAAGCGTGATCAACTGGTCGATGGCCGCAGGACGGTAGACGTCTGCAGGCACCAGGCACGGCCTCCTGCCCTCCTTGGAGAGCTTCCGGGCGAGTTTGCCGGTCGAGGTGGTTTTACCCGAGCCCTGGAGCCCAACCAGCATGATCGCGACGGGAGTGCGCCCGGTAAGCCTGAGCGGCACGGCCGATCCGCCCATGAGCTGAGTCAACTCGTCATGTACTATCTTTATGACCTGCTGTCCGGGGGTAAGGCTCTGCATCACGTCATGGCCGATGGCCCTGGAAGCGATCCCGGCCACGAAATCCTTCGCGACCTTGTAATGGACGTCCGCCTCGAGCAGCGCCATCCGGACCTCGCGAAGCGCTTCCTTGATGTTCGCCTCGGTCAGTTTCCCCTGGCCCTTAAGGTTCTTGAATATTTTCTGAAATTTATCGGATAAATTATCGAACATGTTTCCCACCGGTTCGGTAAAAGTGCAAAAGTTAACTTATTCCTTTAACGCATGTGTCCAAATTGTTCAAGTCAGCTTATTCGAACAGCGGTATAAAACGACTCGGACCCGCCCCCTCCGGGAAGACCGCGACTCCTTCCCCCGCACTATTTTCCGATTTCATTTCATCAGGTTATTCGATTTCAGACGGTCCCTGAGCCTGGGGAAGAGGTCGAGATCCGTGTGCGGGAGGAACAGCGCAGCAACATAATGATCCATGTACGAACGCGTTTCCGAGAGTTCGAAGTTCGTCATCTTCTTCAAAACCTCGACCACGTCCTTTCTGATCCTGTTTGTCAGGCTGCTCATCCGTGCGCCCAGCAACGAACCGTTTCCGATATAGGTGACCTTTTCCGGGTCGATTTCAGGCAGCAGGCCTATCGTCATCGCCTTGACTATGTCCACGTGGCTGCCGAATCCGCCCGCAAGGATGATCCTGCCGAGATTTGTGATTTCGAGCCCCACTTCGTTGAGCAGCGTCTGGCACCCGCTGTATATGGCCCCCTTCGCCCGGATGAGATTTTCGATATCCGTCTCGGTCAGGACGATATCCCTGTCGATGGCGGTGACCTCCCGCCAGGCCAGAACATATTCGTATATGCCGTCCCGCGAACGCAGGCGGTCCGATTTCAGATCGCGGTTGAACTTGCCCTGGCTGTCGATGACGCCCATCTCAAAAAGGCAGGCCACGATATTGATGAGTCCGGAACCGCAGATGCCCTTGGGTCTCACGTCTCCAATGGTCAGATTCATCGGTTCGAGGCTCACCGGGTCGATCAGGAAGTCCTCTATGACGCCTTCCACCGCCCTCATCCCGAACTGAATGCCGCCCCCTTCGAAAGCGGGCCCCGCCGAGCAGGCAGCGCAGGCGAGCCAGTCCTTGTTGCCGATCACGATTTCAGCATTCGTCCCGATATCGATAAACAGGGACAATTCCTCCGACCGGTAGATACCGGACCCCATGACGCCGGCCACGATGTCGCCCCCCACGAAGCTCGATACGCTGGGATAGACAAGCGCATTGGCGTGAGCCGCCATATCCAGGTCGAGGTCTACCGCCCGGATCGGCGGGTAGAGCGTGGTCACGGGCACATAGGGAGATCGCCTGATGTGGCAGGGATTGGACTTTATGAGCATCTGGCTCATGGCGGTATTCCCCGCCAGGGTGATCGTGGATATCTCGTTTCGATCGACACGCGCTCTGCGGACTATCTTGTGTATTATGGAGTTAATGGTCTTCAGCAGAGCATTGTGCAGCACGTCCAGTCCGCCGGGCTTCTCCGCATAAACGAGCCTCGTGATGATGTCGTCGCCGTAGCTGATCTGGGAATTGTAGTCGCCGTACTCCGCAACGACTTTCCCGGTATTGAGGTTTATCAGCTGGCCGTATACGGTCGTGGTCCCCATATCCACGGCGATGGCAAAGTTCCTGTGGGTGGTGTCTCCTGGTTCGATATTGATGATGTGGCTTTTCCGGCGTTCGAAAATCGGTCTGGCGAGGGTCACCGTGACCTTGAAGTCGCCTTTGCGCAGGATGTCCGGGAGCTTTCGAAGCACGGCAAGCCAGAACACGAGCCGGTGTTCGCCGTAATTGAACTTGAGAAAGCTGATTATGCGGCTCGTATCGGCAACATTATCCGCGGCGGTGGGCACGGGAAGTTCCAGGTATCTCTTTTCTATCGGAGGGATGAAAAGGCCCTTACTCTTCAGCTCTTCGAAGTTCATATGCTGAATCTGGGCCGTCCGGCGGGCGCCGCCCACCCTGTTGAGTATGCCCGGGTCAACCTCCGACTCGAACGGAATGCGCACCGTGATGTCGCTTTTGACCCGTGACAGGCATGCCAGTCGATACCCGGCCTCGAAATCCTCCCGGCTCAGTTCCGCGGAGTTCCCTCCTTCCACGGTACCCTCTTCCAGTATCACCCGGCATTTGCCGCACAGACCCTCGCCGCCGCAGTTGGCGTTTATGTGTACACCCGCCTCCATGGCGGCGCGAATGATCTTCTGGCCGTCCGGAACGATAATTTCCTTGTTGTGCGGCAGGAACCTGATTTTATGATTGATCATTTCGACCCGTACCCCCGTTATGGGTATGGAAAGTCATTTCTCTTTCGAATATTCCTGGTAAGTGTATCATGACAAAGCTATTTTTGCAGTCCGGCACGGTTGACTAATTCTAAGGATGAACAGGTCCGTTGGAC
>JAEZXS010000142.1 GCA_023442755.1 Pseudomonadota bacterium
GATCATGGAAGGCTCTCAGCGTGCGGCCGCACGACTGATCTCCTGGCTGGAAGATGAAGATGAGAGAGCGTATGAATGCATGTCCCAACTCTACCCGAACACGGGGAGAGCTTACATCATAGGCATCACCGGAACCCCCGGCGCAGGGAAGAGCACTCTGACAGACAAGCTGGCCCGTATTATCCGAAAATCAGGACTCAAAGTTGGAATCATTGCGGTGGACCCCTCCAGCCCGTTTACGGGCGGGGCGCTGCTGGGGGATCGCGTTCGCATGAGCGAGCTGAACAACGATCCCGACATATATATACGCAGTATGGCCACCCGGGGTTTCCTGGGCGGCATGTCGAAGGCGACGGGCGAAGTGGTCAAGGTCCTGGATGCTTTCGGCAAGGACGTGATCATAATCGAAACGGTCGGCGTCGGACAGGATGAAATAGATATCATCGGAATCGCCGACACGACTTGCCTTGTCCTGGTTCCGGGGCTTGGCGACTCCATTCAGAGTATGAAGGCCGGCATCATGGAGATTGCCGACATATTCGTCATAAACAAGGCCGACAAACCCGGCGCCGATCAGCTTTGCACGGAAATCTGCGGTCGCCTGGAAATGGACGCCCACATCAAGGCGACCGACTGGACTCCCCTCGTGAACCAGGCCATCGCTGTGGAAGACATCGGGGTCGCGGAACTGTGGCAGGCGATCGAAACGCATCGCAAGTTTCTGGTCGATTCCGGGGATTTTTACACGAAGAGGCGCAAAAGAGTATACCAGGAAACGCTTCGCATCATTCACAACGAACTTTTCAAGCGGATACGCGAAACGATGGAGCAGAGCGGGAAACTGGACCGCGTGGTTGAGGAGATACTCAGCAGAGAACGTGACCCGTATACTCTGATGCGTGATATCGTCAAACAGTGGATTACCATTCCTCAAATGCAAAAGGAGGCGTCATGAAGGTACTCAAAGTTGACCACATCGGGATAGCGGTGAACAGTATCGAAGAATGCAAGAAGTTGTATTCCGACATCCTCGGTCTCGACCATCTCGGAAATGAAACTGTTGCCGAGCAGAAAGTCACGACAGCCTTCTTCCCCTGTGGAGAAACCGAAGTCGAACTCCTCGAATCGACCGCCCCCGACGGCCCCATCGCCAAGTTCCTGGAAGCCAAGGGCCAGGGCGTGCAGCACATCGCATTCCGCGTGGAAAACATCGAGGAAGCCCTTGCAGAACTCAAGGCGAAGGGGATCCGGCTGATTGACGAGAAGCCGAGGAAAGGCGCCGGCGGCGCAAAGATTGCCTTCCTCCATCCGAAGTCCACATTCGGGGTTCTGGTGGAACTCTCCGAAAGATAGAACCCGGTGTTCCGGCGAGGTCCGGAACAGATTTGCTGGCAGGGGGCACGGCATCGTGCCCCCTGTTTTATTTCACCGCGTCCGGCTCCGAGCCTTTCCGGGCCTTGAAGCGCGACTTGATGAAGAAAGCCAGCCCCAGCAGAAGCACCACGCCCACGACGATATCTACCTGGTGCGAATAGGTTTGTACCACGCTCCAGTGATCCCGAAGCACCATTCCACAGGCAAGCAGAAACGAGTTCCACAGGGTCGCCCCGACGAGCGTCGCCGCCAGGAAATGGCTCAGGCGCATCTTCCCCATGCCCGCCGGTATGGAAATGAGATGCCGGATGACGGGAACGAAACGGCTTATGAAGAGGGTCAAAGTCCCTCCCCTGCGGCTGAAAAACTTCTCCGTAAGTTCCAGGTCGTGCCGATTCAGGAGCAGGTATTTTCCGACTTTCAAAATCAGGGGCCTGCCGCCGTAATAGCCCATCACGTACGAAATGAGGGAACCGACTATCGAACCGGCGCTGGTCGCAAGGATTGCCGCCCACAGGTTCCATTTCCCGTCAGCAACCAGGAATCCGACAAAAGGCATTACCGCCTCGCTCGGCACCGGTGCAATCATGCTCTCCATGGCCATCAGAAAGGCCGCTCCGAAATACCCGGTCATTTCCAGGCAGGAAATGGCAAAGCCCGAAATCAGGTTAGTAAGCACTCTTCTCTCTTCCCTTCATGAAACTGTAATAAAGGCACGCAAACATCAGCCGCTTGGCCGTACCTAGCCCATTTCCGGGAACTTATCAAGTCTGCAGCTTCCAGGGCAAAGGCATTGGGCCTCGATATGCCGTCGCGACTCTATACCGCTCCCGCACACTCCACATTCCCCGAACGACGCCGGCAAAATTTGTAGGTTGCCGAAGGTGAATTTTCCCTGTTGTTTTATTACAATTATCTGTAATAGTTTCTGGCGTGAAGTACGAGCTTTCATGACGCGTACCGGCAAGGGCGCCTCCATTTAACTTGTCAACCAAGATTGCACTATGACGGGATTCTCCGCACCGCAGGAAAAATCAGATTTGGATGCTGCCCCGGTTTTGGCCGCTGACGCCCACTTTTTTGATGTCGAAGCATTCCGCATGCGAATGGCGAAGCAGTTGGACCCCGAAAACAGCTACCACCGGATTTTCTTCGATGCGCTTGAATTCGCCATCAAACTGCATGCAGGTCAGCGCAGAAAATCCGGAGCCCCCTACATAAGCCATCCTTGCGCGGTTGCCGAGATCCTGGTCCGGGAAATGAACTTCAGGGACCCGGTGCTGCTCGCGGCCGCACTGTTGCACGATGTCGTCGAGGATGTTCCCTGGCTTACAATCGAGGACATCGAAAGCCGTTTCGGCGCGCGTATAGCCGAGTTGGTAGACGGGTGCACGAAGCTGGCCCGCTACCACCTGGACCGCTCCGCCCTCAAAGATCTCACGCACAGCAAGATTTTCATCAGCGCCAGCCGCCGGCTCGGCGTGCTCATAATAAAGCTGGCCGACCGCCTTCATAATCTTCGGACCCTCCATTTCCTCCCTCAGACAAAGCGCCAGCGGATAGCCCAGGAAACGATCGAAGTCTACGCCCCGATCGCCGCGCGTTTGAACCTCTACCCGCTCAAGCGGGAACTTTATCACCAGGCCCTGTCTTTTCTGTACCCGAAGAAAAGCAAGAAGATCCTTAATATCATGAGGGACATACGCAACTCGAGCGAAGTGACCTATATCGAGTCCAACCTGATAAAAATGCTGGAGGAGACGGGAATTCCGGCCGAGGTGCGTACGCGTCCCAAGGGCCTCGGGAGCTACTACGATCCACTCAAACGCACGCTCGATCCCAACTACCCGGAAAACTACGTCGATTTTGCAGTCATCCTGAAAACCACCGATTACCTGACATGCTATACGGTGCTTGGCCTGGTGAACAACGGCTTTTCCTCGATTCCGAGAAGTCTTCGCGATTTCATCGCCAATCCCAAGACCAACGGCTACCGCAGCCTGCATATCCGGATCCACCTGAGCGGGAATAATTACCTGGTGAAAATCAGGACTTCGGAGATGGAGGAATTGGCCAGCGGGGGCATCCTCAGGGCCTGGGATGCGCAGAAGGGCCTCAGCGACGAACACTGGCAGGAAATAAGCGAACTGCTGCGAGACATCGGCGAGTACGGCGGCGCCGCGACACAGCGCAAGGCGCTTATCCGGCTTTCCGAATCCGAGGAGATCTATGCCTACAGCCCAGCCGGCGATATTTACTACCTGCCGAAGGGGAGCATCGTCCTCGATTTCGCCTACCGTATCCACTCCGAACTGGGAGATTATTGCGACGGGGCAAACGTGAATTCCGTCTGGGTTCCCATCACGTACCGGATAAAAGAGGGCGACACGATCGAAATCCTGACATCCTCCGAGCCGCTGGACGTCGACCCCGACCTCGAAGAATTCTGCAAAACCCCCAAAGCGCGCACCGCCATCAACAAACACCTGCAGCAACGAAGACTGCGCTTTGCCCAGGATGTGGGAAAAGACATTCTGCTCCAGGAAATTTCCAGGCACAACCTGCCCGCTTCCGTACTCGAAGGGGAAAGCGTTCGCTTGATGCTGGAGATCCTGAATCTAAAAGATCTTGCGGAACTCTATGTTCGCATAGGACAGGACCTTGTGTCCCCGCAGCTCATCCTCTACTACATAGAGACGTCACAGGGCAACGAAGAGGCCCGGGATCCCGGTGCGCCTTCATTCGAACACAATGTGCTCACGGTATCGACGCTCGACAAGTCCATTTTCAAGTTCGCGCGCTGCTGCAATCCCCTTCCCGGGCAGGATAACGTGGTTGCGCTTCTGAGCGAACGGGGAACGGCATTTCACCACCGAAACTGCATGGATCTGCACGAGCGGCACGGGCTGGAGCCGCAGCAGCTTCTCGATGTAAAATGGAATCCGGGCACGGTCTGGCGGCATCCGCTGGTTTTCCACATCTACATACTCGATCAGAACCTGAGGGACACCCTGCCCGCCCTGGCGGACCTCCCCGAGCAGATACGCATCCAGAATATCAGCAGCACGACGGACAGGCACAACAGGCAGACGGTTCGCATCAGCGTGGTGTTCCAGAGTTTCGGGGAAGCGCGCCTGTTCTTCAGCCATCTCCCGGTGGAGCGGACCGTCATAGAGGAATTCGGACGCAAGGGCGGACCGAGCGGTTTTCAGCCCGATATGTGTCCGATTTAGCGGAAAGTAAATGGAAGAATTTCCAGGTGAGGGGACTTACCGCATCCAGCCTAGTGAATGCATTTGCCTTCTATGGTGCAGTCGAAGGCCTTCTGCGCCAGAGATTTTAGTTTGTCTTTCTTGACCCCGGCCACTTCGACCAGCAGGAACTGCATCCAGACGCCGCAACAAAAGCTGACCATACTGTCGTCGTTTGAGAAAACCTCTTCCTCCAGGGCCCGATCCTCGATGGCTTCGATGGCAAGATTCAGTACGTCGCTGCGAAGCTGCCCTTCCCCGAGGCACCTTACCGCCTTCTGATACAAACGGTTCATTTCGCTGGTTTGGGAAATAATATCGACAGCCTTGTCACATGCTTCTATCAGGGTTAATTTAGTCATTCTCTATGAGCCGATCATGTAATTGCGGTTATGATATTGAAAAACGATCCGTATAAGTTAAATCATCATAACATGGAAACCTTGTCCGGGGAACAGCCTACCGCTTGAAATACCCACTGGTTTTCGATTGACAGCGGTTCGGGTTATGGCGTTATATTTGTTGTTTTCGATGGTGCACACCTTAGAAAGGAGCCCTCATGCAAACTCGCTTTTCCGGCATTTCAAGGACGACCAGGCTGTTTTGCGTCGCAGCGGTCGTCTTTGCGCTTTCAATTCTACCCGGCGTGAATGCCTATCCGGCTGCACCGGGGCTTCAGGGCCCTTCCACATTTGCCGACCTGGCGGAAACGGTTAAAGACACCGTTGTGAATATCTCGACCACCCAGGTCATCAAAGAGAATCCCATGCAGCCGTTCATGGGCCCGAATTCACCTTTCCGGGATTTTTTCGGGGACGAGTTTTTCAAACGCTATTTCGGTGGTGAAGGCGGACCCCAGGGGCAGATGAAAACCCATGCGCTGGGTTCCGGGTTTATCATCGACCAGGATGGGACCATTCTCACCAACAACCACGTTGTTGAAAAGGCCGATGAGATCAAGATCAAGACGGCGTCGGGGAAAGAATACGATGCCATGGTGGTTGGCCGCGACCCTAAAACCGACCTTGCCCTGATCAAGATCAAGGCAGACGGCAAGCCGCTTAAGGCCGCAAAACTCGGTGACTCCGAAGCCATTCGGGTCGGCGACTGGGTAATGGCGGTCGGAAATCCGTTCGGGCTCGGCAATACGGTAACGGCGGGCATCATCAGCGCCAAGGGGCGCATCATCGGTGCCGGCCCTTACGATGATTTCCTCCAGACCGATGCGGCCATCAACCCCGGCAACAGCGGCGGCCCGCTCTTCAACATGAACGGCGAGGTTGTCGGCATCGACACGGCTATTGTCGCCCAGGGCCAGGGGATCGGGTTTGCAATCCCCGTTAACATGGCCAAGGAAATTCTCACCCAGCTCAAGACCGGCAAGGTCGTTCGCGGATGGCTCGGCGTGATGATCCAGGATATCACCCCGGAACTGGCCGAGTCCTTCGGCATAACGGAGACGAGCGGCGTGATCGTTGCCGATGTTGTGCCCGACAGTCCTGCCGACAAAGCCGGGTTCAAGCGGGGAGACATAGTGAAGTCCCTGAACGGCAAACCGATCGAAAACGCGCACGTACTGTCCCGCACAGTGGCGGCGCTTGGACCCGAAACCACGGCTTCCCTGGAAGTCCTTCGTGACGGCAAATCCAAAGAGATCAAGGTTACGATCGGAACCATGCCCGAAGAGGTTGCGAAGGGCAAGGGCGGCGCCGGCAAGACCGAAAGCGCCTGGGGCCTGACTGTTCAGAATATTACTGCCGACCTGGCGAACAAATTCGGTCTCGATGAGAACGAGTCCGGAGTCGTGATAACCGAGGTTCAGCCGGGCACCCCCGCGGCGGAAGCCAGACTGCGTCCCGGCGACGTCGTGAAAGAAGTGAACAGGCAAAAAATTCAGAATATCAGGGATTACAAACAGGTTACCGAGAAGATGAAGAAGGGCGAAACCCTGCTCCTGCTCGTAAAGCGCGGCGGCAATACTTTCTTCATTGCCATCCGGGCGCCGAAGGAATAAGAAGGGCGCGGAACTTCGGGTTCCGCACGGGAAAGAATCGCGCAATGGAAACAGCAGGACAGGCATCTTTCATCATCAGCGTATCGCCCGAACAACTCCGGAAGGAGAAGGAAAGAGCGAGGGAGCTGCGCCAGTCTCAGTGGTGGAAGCGCCAGCTGGCAAAGGGGACCTGCCATTACTGCAAACGGCAGGTCCCGTCCGGGGAGCTGACGATGGACCATATCGTACCGCTCATTCGCGGCGGCAGGTCCACCAAAGGCAACACGGTTCCGGCATGCAAGGACTGTAACAACCGGAAAAAGTATCTGCTCCCGATCGAGTGGGACCAGTATGTCCGGTGCGCAAGCGATTCGTCTGCGGGTGATGAATGCCCGGAGCAGGATCGGAAAGGGACTGAAAATGGAACGTTGTAAAGACTGCGAGTTGGCTATTTACTGCTATACCGATTCAAGTTCCTGGATTTTCAGGACCAAGCAGGAAATGGAAGAGAAGAGCGCGGCGATCATGGAATGCCCGATCCGCGAAAAGATAGAGCAGGAAAGGTCCAAACTGCGGAAACAGGCGGCAGTGTGAGGACCGTGCCGGTGTGAACGGCATCTGTTTTTTTTGAGAAAGCGCCCCCCGGCAGGGGGCGCTTTCTTTCGTAATGGGGCAAACGATCGCCCCACGGAAAAAATCGGCGAAAGCTTGATCGCCAATCATGGAGAGACTAAGTTGCAGGGAGCGGCCGGTCTCGGCCGCCGGCCGCCAGTTTCAGCCCTCGGGGACTTGACCCGATAATCGAGCGCCGGAGCGGATTTTCCCCTGCCCAGCCCCGGTCTTTTCCGAGTCCTCCTTGCTTTTCGCGAATCCTTGTGATAGAAGGCTTCGCAAGCTTCAGAGCCGGCGTAGCTCAGTGGCAGAGCAGCTGATTCGTAATCAGCAGGTCGCGGGTTCAAATCCCATCGCCGGCTCCAGCTTTTTCTAGCATAGAGCCATTTCTAAAATGCCTTGGACATTCGATTGCGTTTTGCAGTCAAAGTGCATACAAATAAACCTCGAATACGAAAAGACCGCTCGGAAACGGGCGGTCTTTTCGTATTTGAATCGGGAAAGGGTAATCAGGAAGATTCCTGATCGAGTTTCGCAATTAGGTAGCCATAGGAAGTGTACTTGAAGCGTTCGGATTCAGCGCATTCGTGCCGACTGTCGGGACTGTAGCTGGCAATGAAATCCTGCAGGTCTTCCAACTTTAGATGCTTGGTCTTCAGTGTGAGTGTTTGTTGGTACGCAGATCATGGCCCGATATACCCCTGGTATGTACCTTTCCACCATTAGTTTTTGTCAACTTGTCGAAGAACAGCACGTTCGCTTTCACTTCACGCCTTGGGCGTGGAAATGCCGGCAGGCAGGCGCAGCAGCGTGTCAAACGCCACCACCTCTTGACGCGTCACGCAGACCCTGCCATGCTTCTCCAGGTAAGCGGGCTACAAGCTCATGCATTACAAAATCGGCTGCCTCCTGAAAGTTCCAGTCGGCTACCGCCGTGATGAGCGGCCCAATGTCCTGAACGAACAGCGGATGGTTCAGCTTCTTGATCAAGTTCTCTTCGTACTCGGCCCGGGAAACTCTGTGGCCTTCGTGCTCCATGTAATGCAGGAACGAACCGACCACCCGGTCCGGATCAATGCCGGTTTCTTTGTCGGCCGTCCACAGATCAAACAGATCGCGTCCCTTCTTTCGTTGATAGAGAGCACGCATTTTAGTCCCCATCAACTCATCCAGGTGGTAAGTCTTGATGGATGCACTTCCGGCAAACCAGCGGGATTTAACCTCCATTGGCAGCGTTTCCAGGCCGAAAACGTTGAAATGTTCCCGCGAATTGATTTCCACCTTCAGTTTAAGGGGAAGCCCATCTTCTGCCAGCATACGGTACATTAGAGTGACTCGCCCTTCGCTTTGCTTCCATTTCGGTGTACCCAGCCAGGGATTAAGGGCTTCGCGCAAGGTGTCCAGGATCGGTCCGATACCTCCGGCCCGGGTCTGAACCAGGTCAATATCCTCAGAGTAACGAACTGGATGAAGATGCAGTTTATAGAGAGCCGTGCCGCCACGAAACGCCAGGTTTTCTGCCAGGATCGGCCGAGAAAAGATCTCAAGCAGTGCCCGGCTGATAATGAGGTCCTGCTCCACTTGGGCGTCCTGAGTCCAGGGAGCCTGTTGTCGCCACTCGGTGATGTAGTCGCGGGGAATCACAGTTCTGCCTCAATTTCAGCATTCACCATCAACTGCCATCGCTGATTCTTTTCGGCGCCGTCAATCGGCTGGGAAGCAACGAGTGGGGTTACCACCAATCGCTTGCCGGCAAGATACCCGGCCAATGCGTCGGTCTTCTCCGACATCTCGACCAGGTCCAAGAGGTATCCCAGCCGTTGTGCCCAGGTGAGCGGAGACAGCTCCGCAACCTTGGCCAGCTCAGCAGGATCAAGCTTTTCCGCAAGCTCGGCAAGTATCGTTGCCACGTTTTCCAGGCCACCGGCATGGTGAGGGTAGCCGACCAGGTCAAATGCGGTCGTTTCCGGACTGGAGAGGCGAAGCATGCCCCGTGGAGTGTTTACGGCGCTCGTCGGCATCTCCCTGACATTTTTTCGCGCAATGAAATCCACGCGGACCTTCCCACATTCGAGGGGGGCTTTATTCTTGGCCGTGACAACCTGGAATACTTGGGGGCGATGGTGGGCTGCGCCATGGTATTGGGCGGCGCTGAGCAGACCGGCATAGTAGCTTTCGCCAATTTGCTCCATGAGAAAAGGGATGAACTGTTCTGCCGGCAGACAGCCGAGAATACGATATTCAGGAGGAACAATCACGTAAAATCCCCGGTAGGGCATGGCGATGTCTCCCTTCTTGCGCATCCGCTGAATGGTAGAACGCACCGCCACATCGGAGGACCCGAGCAATTGTTTGGCCACTGGCATCGTGAAACAGTATTCCCCCTTCGCGGGAAGGCCTATGAGAATCTTAGAAGAAGACATGACCATTTCTCCCACCGTTCAATATCACAC
>JAEZXS010000173.1 GCA_023442755.1 Pseudomonadota bacterium
TCCATGTGGAGTGCGCCGCTGCGCGATGCGGCCGGGAATATCAGGAGCATTATGGCGATCCTGGCGGACACGACAGAGCGAAACAGGGAGCTTCTGGCCCTCCAGGAAAGTGAGGAGCGGTTCCGGAAAATTTTTGAAGAGGGTCCTCTTGGAATGGCGCTGGTGTCGCCGCACTACAATATAGTCAAAGTGAACAACAAGTTGTGCCAAATGCTGGGCTATTCGAATGAGGAACTCACCGGGCTTACCGTTCGCGACATCACTCATCCGGATGACATTCCGCAGGATATGGAGCTTGCAGTTAAACTTTTCGGGGAGGAGATCCGGCACTACGAGATCGAAAAACGCTACATTACCAGGGATCGCAAACTAATTTGGGCACACCTGACGGCTACGCTCCTTCGCGATGGCGAAGGGGTTTCGCCTTGCCGCATGGCCATGATCGAGGACATATCGGAGAGAAAGAAGGCTCAGAAAGAACTCAAGGACTCCGAGGCACGCCTCAAGGCGCTGTTCGAGTATGCACCCGACCCGTTCTACCTCTTGGACCTGGACGGGCGGCTCGTGGACGGCAACCGGGCCGCGGAAAACATCACGGGCTACACGCGGGCAGAGTTGTTCGGCAAGACCATGTTCGAACTGAAACTCCTTTCCCGGAACGACTTGAACAAGGCCGCCAAACTGCTTGCAATGAACGCTCTTGGCAACCCGACGGGTCCGGACGAATTCACGATAATCCGCAAGGACGGGCAGGAAATAACGCTCGAGCAGAGGGCTTTCCCCACCGTGATCGGCGGGCAGACGCTGGTTCTGGGGATTGCGCGGGATATAACCGAGCGCAAGCTCATGGAGGAGGAACACCACCGCATTGAGGGGCAGCTGCGCCAGGCACAGAAGATGGAGGCAATCGGCACCCTGGCCGGCGGTATCGCGCATGATTTTAACAACATCCTTTCGGCAATCATAGGCTACTCGGAGCTGGCGCTTACCGAAGCCCCACGAAACGAGCGGCTGCAATTTTCCCTGGACCAGATACTCAACTCCGGTTTCCGGGCAAGGGACCTGGTGAAGCAGATCCTCGCCTTCAGCCGCCAGGGCAAGCAGGAGAAAAAGCCGGTCAAACTCGGTGCGATCGTCAAGGAGGTCGTAAAGCTCCTGAAGGCTACAATTCCGTCCAGCATCGACATTGTCACGAGCATCTCCTCCGAATTCGACTGGGTGTTTGCCGATGCCACGCAGATGCACCAGGTTTTGATGAATCTGTGCACGAATGCCGCTCATGCCATGAGGGACGGCACCGGAACGCTTCGCATAGGAATGGAGGATGCCGGCCTCGATGCGAAGGCGGCCGAGGGGTGCCGGGAACTCGATGCGGGCCGCTATCTGAAACTGGAGGTTGCCGATACGGGGCAGGGGATGCCGCCGGAGGTGGTGGAGCGCATTTTCGAACCCTACTTTACGACTAAGGGCGTTGGGGAAGGCACCGGACTGGGCCTTGCCGTGGTGCAGGGGATCGTGAAGGAACACGGCGGTTTGATTGCCGTAGAAAGCGAACCCGGGAAAGGCACCTCGGTCACGGTCTTTCTGCCGCGGATGGAACCGGTCGCAGAGGAGCGCAAGAAAAGGGCTTCCGAAAGCGCTGGAGGGACTGAACGCATTCTCTACGTCGACGACGAACCTGCCCTGATGGAACTGGGCAGGATTATGCTCGAACGTCTGGGCTACACCGTTGTCGCTACGACGAGCAGCATCGAGGCCCTTGAAAAATTTCACGCCCGTCCCGACCTGTTCGACATCGTGGTTACGGACCTGGCGATGCCTAAGCTGAGGGGAACGGAACTGGCTCTGGAAATCAGGAAGATTCGCCCGGACATGCCTGTCATCCTGTGCACCGGCTTCACTCAGCAGATGGACAGGGATAAAGCCAGGGCCGCAGGTATTGCCGAAGTTATTCTGAAGCCGATCATTTTCGACGAATTGGCCGGGGCGATCGATCGGGCCATGAAAAGGAAGACCCTGGAATAAGGCCGCGCCATCCGTAATCCGTATCGGGAAAAAAATAATCGAACAAAGCAGCAACCGGCCGGATCCGTCTTCTCCGTTACCGGATAAACCTCACTTGCGCGGAGATGTCGCCCGCTATCGGGACTTTCCTCTCGTTGAATGTCGCCTTGTTCATTTCAAACAGGTTGTTGCCCCGGGTGTCGATCGAAATGATAAGGGGGCCGAAGTTCTTTACCCTGGATACCCACAGGGCCTCGGGCATGCCGAGGTCGAGCCATTCCACTCGCTCGATTTCTTCGACGCTCACAGCGGCGAGGACCGCACAGCCGCCGGGAAATACCGCGTGAAGCGCCTTGTGGCGGCGGCATCCTTCCGCCGTATCGGGACCCATCCCGCCCTTGCCGACGATCAGCTTGACCCCGGTTTCCGCAATGAAGCGCTTTTCGAACCTTTCCATCCGCATGCTGGTCGTGGGGCCGACGGAGACCATCTGCCACCCTTCGCCCTTCCCGGCAACGATCGGCCCGGCGTGGAAGATTGCCATCCCCGCGAGATTGACGGGCAGTTGCATGCCCAGTTCGATGAGCCGGCGGTGTCCGACATCCCTGCATGTAACCAGGGTCCCGTCCAGGTACACGATGTCGCCGACTTTTATATTCTCGATATCCTCATCCCTGATTGGCGTTTTCAGAACCCTGTTCACAGCGCTGCTCCCTTGTGTGTCGGAATTTCGTAGTTCATGTTACTGTCTATTCGTATTGTGCCTCTCCTGTGAGCCCAGCAACCCACCGAAACGCCGACGCCTATCGTAGACGGGTGCCTGGCGGATGACTCGATATGTACTCCCATGACGGAGCAGGTTCCGGTCAGACCCTGCGGCCCCAGCCCGAGACTGTTGATACCTTCCTCGAGCAGCTTCTCCATTTCGGCTGCCCTGGGGTCCGGGTGGTGCGTTCCGATCGGGCGCAGGATCGCTTTCTTCGAGAGGAGGGCAGCCGTTTCGACCGCGGTCGATACGCCGACGCCGACCAGCAGCGGCGGGCAGGCGTTCAGTCCATAGGACGTCATGACATCGAGCACGAAGTCGACGATCCCTTCGTACCCCGCCGCCGGCATGAGGACCTTTGCGGCCCCCGGCAAGGTGCAGCCGCCGCCCGCCATGTAGACGTCGATCGTGATGTCCGTTGCGTGCGGTACGATCTCCCAGTCGATCCATGGAAGGCGCGTTCCCGTGTTGTCCCCCGTGTTCTTCTCGACGAAGGTCTCCACCGCGTTGTGGCGCAGGGGCGCGGATCGTGTGGCGCGCCGTACGGCCTCGACGAGGATGCCCTGCACGTCCGCAAGCAGGGGAAACCCTGAACCTGCACGAATGAAGAACTGGAGTGCCCCCGTGTCCTGGCAGCAGGGGCGGTCGAGTTCTGCAGCCTTCGCCAGGTTTTCGAACATCGAATCGAAGATCACTTTTGCGAGCCGCCCCTGCTCTTTTTGCCGCAGTTCCCCGAGTTTTTGCATGACATCGTCGGGCAGGTGTTTTCCCAGGTAGTCGGTAAACCTGGCCATGATGTTCGTCATGGACTCTATCGCTTGTTCGTTGCGCATGTTCTTCCTTTTCCCGGTCTCCAAACCGGCATTGTGCCCGCCGCAAATGCGGCTCTTATACCGTGAGAGAGGCTTCCAGCCTCGATGCCTTGCAATCAGTTTGCCGGAAATCATCGCGGCTGGAAGCCGCTCCCACGAATCATCTTTTCCCGAAACGTACTACACGGCCGCGATCTTAGCATTTCCACTTTGAAAGATAATCGATTATCATGTGAATTCATAGGATACGAAACGTGAAGAATATACCACCCATTGAAGATCTGAAGCTGTTTTGCGCGGTAGTGCGCAACCTGAGTTTCGCAGCGACCGCCAGGGCACTGGGGTCTTCGCCCGCCTATGTGAGCAAGAGGGTTCTGCTGCTCGAATCCACCCTGAAAGTCCGTTTGCTCCATCGGACCACCCGCTCCGTCAGCGTTACGGAAGACGGGCAGACGGTTTTCGAGTGGGCGCAGAGGATCCTTGAAGATTTCGAGCAGATGAGCGAAGCGGTTTCTTCTTCGAGAACAACTCCCCGGGGAATGCTGCGCATAAGCACCAGCATCGGGTTCGGGCGAAAACGCATTGCCCCCGTGCTCTCGGAGCTTGCTCAGCGCTACCCCTCCCTGCGCATACATCTCGAGCTTCTCGACCGCCCCGTCGACATGCTCGGCGAAGGATTTGACCTCGACATACGCCTTGGCGGCACATACGAACCGAACCTGATCGTAAAGCCCATTGCCACCAACTACCGGATACTCTGTGCCTCGCCGTCCTATCTCGAAAAACACGGAATGCCGGCAAGCCTTTCCGATCTGAGCGGGCATTTCTGCATCGTGAACCGGGAGCGCGATCTCCCTTTCGGGACCTGGCGGCTCAAGGGGCCGGGAGGAGTAGAGACCGTCAAGGTGAGCGGTCCGCTTTCGGCCAACAACGGGGAGATCATCCACCAGTGGGCCCTGGACGGGCACGGAATTATCCTGCGTTCGATCTGGGACGTGAGTTCCAGCCTGAAGTCGGGCCGCCTGGTACGCGTGCTTCCCGGCTACATGCAGGAAGCGGACGTAACGGCGGTGTATCCGCTGCGGCTTACCGAATCGGCTAAGGTACGGGTCTGCGTCGGATTCCTGGAGCGCAGGCTGAACACGGGACCGCTTTCCATAGCAAAAGACCTGCTTTCCTGAAGACAAAACAGTCCGGCATATTGGGCACATAGGACGCATTGCGGCCTGATCGGCGCCCCAGGGAATTGTTGCATTGTCAAATTGAGGATGCAGATAATCGGAGGAAAATCATGCGCTTGGAAAATATCGGGAAAATATGCAACCTGGGGACCGGAACCATGGGGTACGGAACGGCCCTGCTCTTTGCCATGGCCGGATACGAGGTCCGCATGTTCGGTCGCTCGGATGCGAGCATCGAGCGGGGTTTGGCGAGCATCGGGGCCGCCCTGGAAACGTACCGCCGGCACGGGCTTGTAGATGAGATCGGCATTGCAGCCGTACTGGAGCGGATCAAAGGGGTAACCACCCTGAAGGAGGCCGCCGAGGGGGCCGACTTCGTCATAGAGTCTGTTGCGGAATCGCTGGAGGTAAAGCGCGGCGTTTTCGCCGAAATCGAGCAGGTGTGCGCTCCGGACACCATTTTCGCCACGAACACTTCCGGGCTCAGCCCGACGAGAATAGCCGAGGTGCTGAAGCACAAGGAGCGGTTCGTGGTGGCCCATTTCTGGAACCCGGCTCATCTCATGCCGCTCGTGGAGGTTGTGCCCGGACGGCACACGGCGGATGAAACGGTGGAGCTTACTCTGGCGCTGATGACGAAGATCGGCAAAAAACCGGTGCCCCTGAAGCGCGAGGCGCTCGGTTTCATCGGCAACCGGCTGCAGTTTGCGCTTCTGCGGGAGGCTTTCTTCCTGGTCGAATCCGGGATTGCCGGCCTGGAAGCGGTGGATGCGACCGTCCGGTACAGCCTGGGAAGGCGCTTCGGGGCCACGGGGCCGCTGGAGACTGCGGATCTCGGCGGGCTGGACATCTTCTACAATATCTCGGCCTACCTCATGCGCGACCTGTGCAGCAGCACGGAGATACCGCCCCTGCTGCGCGAAACCGTCGAAAAGGGCAAGCTCGGCGCCAAGACCGGCGCCGGGCTGTACGACTGGACACCCGAGTCCCTGGAAGCGATCAAACAGCGCCGGGAATCGGTGCTGATAGAGTGGCTGCAGAAAGACAAAAAGGCATAGAGTGAGTTCCTCGCGAGAGTCTCGGGATGGGAATTTCCACGGAGACAAAATGACTTTGCGAGTGAGAATGGATATGTTCTCATTCAATGAATTTCAGGGCGGCATGGGGCAGCGGTCACACCGCTCCGTTTTCGTTATTTTGCCTTCAGTGCAGAGGAACACATGCAACGAACGTACGCGGCGGCTGTCCTGGGGGTGGCGCTCCTTTTCGCCCCCGGCTGGTGTTTCGGACAAACGGCAAACATCCAACCCATTTCCTATCAGGACCATTTCAGGCATCCCCAGAAAGAGAAAAGCTACACCGAAAGCTGGAATTACCACTTCATGCTCGACTCCGGAGAAACCCTTTCTTTCTCATTCCTGATTTCCAATCTCGGTTTGGCTTCGGGTTCCGCAACGGCCCAGCTGACTCTTTCCTCCCCCCATTCCGACCCGGTATCGGTTCGGGATGAACACGGCGGTAAATCGGATTTCAACGAGGACCGTAAAACCGGAACGATCTCGATCGGCGAGCAGTCGATCGAGCACAAAGACATGCTCACACGAATCCGGTTTTCGAAAAACGGCGCGAAAGCCGACCTGACCCTGCATCCCTGGTTTGCAGGATTTAAGGTCGGCGATGGAAAGACGATTGTCGACCGGGAAAAAGGTGGTTTCTACCGCACCTTCATCGAGATCCCCCGCTGCGATCTGGAGGGGACCCTGACTCTGAACGGCAGCACGAGATCGATCAGGGGCGCGGGCTACATGGACCACACCGTCAGCAACGTGCTCCCGACTTCCTACTCCCGGTACTGGTATTCCCTGAGGGCTTTCTTCCCCGAGCACACGGTCGTCATTATCGAATTCCAGTACGCCCCCGGGCTGGGCGGCGGCCGGTGGACCCTGGGATATGCCGCGGACCGAAACGGCCTGCTGGGTGTATCCACTGACTGCGAGGTGGACAAGAGCGGCGCCTTTACGAGCAGGCACTGTACGGCGCCCACCCGCTTCGCCGTCCGGATGAACAGCGGGGATATGAAAGTGGAAGGTACTTTTTCGAGCCCCGAACTGTACTGCTGCGCGCCCGTTCTTGGCGATTCCGGCTGGCTCGTGCAGAAACTTGCGTCCTCATTGGTCGGGAATATGGTCGTGTGCCGGTTCCGCTCCCAGGCGGACCTCCACCTCACGACCTCCAGCCGTACGGTCCACCTGGAGGGTCCTGCATACCAGGGAGTGGTGAAGATGGGTGATTGATAGGCGGAAGTGTTGTTGAATTTATACAGTGGAATCCGCCGGGCGCACGAGTGTCAGCCCGGCGGATGTCCGGAAAGCGAAATACATTCACCGTGGACAGAAGGACGCGGAGAAAGATTTCCGAACCCTGATTACCTGCCCTCCTCGGGAGAGACGAGCGCGGGCTGTTCCAGCGCCTCCGAAGCAGTCTGCCTGCGTTTGAACGTCTTGCATATCAGAACGAAGAACAGCGGTACGAAGAAGATGGCCAGGACCGTGGCGGAAATCATGCCGCCCATGACGCCCGTGCCGATTGCGTTCTGGCTGCCCGATCCCGCTCCGCGGCTTATTGCCAGGGGCAAAACGCCTAATATGAAGGCCAGCGACGTCATCAGGATCGGCCTCAGGCGCATCCGGGACGCGGTCAGCGTGGCGTCGATCAGGTTCATGCCCTCTTCGTGCAAGTCCTTGGCGAATTCGACGATCAGGATGGCATTTTTGGCGGAAAGGCCGATCGTCGTAAGCAGGCCGACCTGGAAGTAAACATCGTTGGGAAGCCCCCGGAGTCCTGCCGCCGCGAGAGCCCCGAGGACACCCAGCGGGACCACCAGCATGACGGAAAACGGAATGGCCCAGCTCTCATAGAGAGCCGCCAGGCACAGGAAGACCACGAGCAGCGAGATTGCGTAGAGGGCGGGGGCCTGTGAACCCGACATGCGCTCCTGGAAGGAGAGGCCCGTCCATTCATAGCCGATCCCCCGCGGAAGCTTCGAAGCCATTTCCTCCATGGCCGCCATCGCCTCACCCGAACTTCTCCCGGGTGCGGGCTGGCCGAGAATCTCCACGGCGGGCATGCCGTTGTAGCGTTCCAGCCTGGGGGAGCCGTAGGTCCAGTGGCCGGTGGTGAATGCCGAAAAAGGCACCATGCTTCCGGTCGAGTTGCGGATGTACCATTTGCCGATGTCTTCGGGCAGCATTCGGTAGGGCGCGTCCGACTGCAGGTAGACCTTCTTGGTCCGCCCCTTGTCGATGAAATCGTTTATGTAGGCGCTGCCCCATGCGGTGGAGACCGCGTCGTTTATGTCGGCAAGCGAAACGCCGAGCGCGCCGGCTTTCTCCTGGTCGATGTCGAGTTTAAACTCGGGATTGTCTTCCTGGCCGTTCGGCCGCACCATCGTGAGATGGGGATTCTGTGCCGCCATTCCAAGCAGCTGGTTGCGCGCCTCCATCAGCTTTTCGTGGCCGAGCCCTGCGCGATCCTGAAGCTCGAAGTCGAAACCGGTCGCATTCCCGAGTTCCATGACTGCAGGAGGCGCGAATGCAAAGACCATGGCGTCGCGGATACCCATGAACCTGCCCATTGCCTTGCCGATTATGGCTTTGAGGCGAAGATCCGGCCGGGTCCGGGCTTCCCAGTCCTTGAGATCTACAAAGGCTATGCCGGTATTCTGCCCCGTTCCCCCAAAACTGAACCCCACGACCGTGAAGACGGATTTGATGGGCTCGTTCTGTTCATTGAGGAAATAGTCTTCCACCTCTTTGATGGTGGCTAGAGTACGTTCCTGGGTCGCGCCGACGGGAGTCTGGACCTGGACGAACAGAACGCCCTGGTCCTCGTCGGGCAGAAAGGCGGTGGGCATGCGCCAGAAAAGAATTGCCATGACGGCCACAATCACGAGGTAGAGGGCCATGGTGCGCCCTCCACGGCCCAGGATTCCTCCGACCACGGTCCGGTACCCACGGCTGCTCCGGTCAAACAACCGGTTGAACCAACCGAAAAAGCCCGTTTCTTTCGCGTGATGCCCCTTGGGAACCGGCTTGAGCATGGTCGCGCATAGGGCAGGAGTTAGCACCATGGCGATGATTACCGACAGCACCATGGCGGAAACAATCGTGATGGAAAACTGCCTGTAGATTACGCCTGTAGAGCCGCCGAAAAACGCCATGGGGACGAAAACGGCGGAGAGCACCAGCGCGATGCCCACCAGGGCGCCGGTTATCTGCTTCATCGACTTACGCGTGGCTTCCCTGGGCGGGAGCCCCTCCTCGCTCATGACGCGTTCCACGTTTTCGATGACCACGATGGCGTCATCGACCAGCAGACCGATCGCCAGGACCATGCCGAACATGGTCAGGGTGTTTATCGAAAACCCGCATGTCGCCAGGACGGCGAAGGTGCCGAGCAAAACGACCGGGACCGCTATGGTCGGGATCAGCGTGGCCCGGAAGTTCTGGAGGAAGAGGTACATGACGAGGAAAACGAGTATGATGGCCTCCGCCAGGGTTTTGATGACCTCCTGGATCGAAATCCTGACGAAAGGGGTGGTATCGTAAGGGAAGACCACCTTGAAGCCGTTCGGAAAGAACCTGGATAGCTCATCCATCTTGGCGCGGACCGCCTTGGCGGTATCGAGGGCGTTTGCCCCCGTGGCCAGCTTGACTGCAAGACCTGTAGCCGGGTGCCGGTTGAAACGCCCGATGATGTTGTAGTTTTCACTGCCGAGTTCTATGCGGGCGACATCGCGCAGGCGCACCATCGAACCGTCGGCATTGGTCCGCAGGAGAATGCCGCCGAATTGCTCGGGGGTCTGGAGAAGGGTCTGCGCGGTAATGGTGGCATTGAGCTGCTGGCCCTGTGCGGACGGGGCGCCGCCGAGTTGGCCGGCCGAAACCTGTACATTCTGGGCCTGGATCATCGACTTCACGTCGGTGGGCGTCAATTTGTAGTTGTTGAGCTTATTCGGGTCGAGCCAGATCCGCATGGCGTACTGGGAACCGAACATCTGCACTTCACCGACGCCGTCGACGCGGCTGATCGTGTCCTGGATGTTGGCGGCAACGTAGTCGGAGAGGTCGTCCTGGTCCATCGTGCCGTCCTCGGAAATAAAGCCCACCACCATCAGGAAGTTCATGGTCGCCTTGGTGACCTGGATCCCCTGCTGCTGTACTATCTGCGGCAACAGCGGGGTGGCGAGCTGGAGCTTGTTCTGCACCTGGACCTGGGCAATGTTCGGATCGGTCCCTGCATCGAAGGTCAGGGTGATTGTCGCCTGCCCGGAAGAATCGCTGGTGGAGGACATGTAGCGCAGGTGGTCGATGCCGTTCATCTTCTGCTCGATCACCTGGGTCACGGTGTCTTCCAGCGTCTTGGCGGAAGCTCCCGGATAGATAACGTTTATGGCAACGGCCGGAGGCGCGATTGCGGGGTATTGCGAAACGGGCAGGGTCTGTATTGCAAGGAGCCCTGCCAGCATGATGATTATTGCGATCACCCAGGCAAAGATCGGGCGATTTATGAAAAACTGGGCCATTCAGGTTCTCCTCTACTGTCGTGCGACTTCCGCGGTCTTACCCGCATCGGATGTCGTCATTGCCGCCGGCACGGCCTTCACGGGAGCACCCGGCTTCACCTTCTGAAGCCCTTCCACGATCAGGCGGTCTCCCGGATTCAGAGCCTCGCTGACCAGCCACTTGTCCCCCATGGCCCGGGATATCTTGACCATCCGCTGTTCACAAATGTCTCCCTGGCCCACAATGCAGACAACGGCATTTCCCTTCGAATCGCGGGTTACCCCCTGCTGGGGCACAAGGATCGCCTGTTCGTTCACTCCCTCTTCCAGGACTGCCCGGACGTACATCCCCGGCAGCAGTACATGCTCCGGGTTGGGGAATACGGCTCGGACCGTTATCGAACCGGTGCTTTGGTCGACCGTGACATCGGAGAACTCCAGCACGCCTTCCAGTGGGTACGGGGTGCCGTCTTCCAGCAGCAGCCTCGCCTTGGCCTTGCTCAACTTGCCTTTCTTGAGCGTCCCGCTCGCCAGGACTTTCTTCAGCCGCAGCAGTTCGACGCTCGACTGGGTGACGTCCACGTATATGGGATCGAGCTGCTGGACGGTGGCGAGCGCCCCCTGTTGGTTGGCCGTAACCAGGGCCCCGGTTGTCACCGAGGACTTGCCGATGCGGCCGGATATCGGGGAGGTGACCCGCGTGTAGGCAAGATTTATGCGGGCGGTCTCGACTGCCGCCTTGTTGAGTTCGACGTCGGCCTCGGCCTGCTTCAGGGAGCCGAGCGCGTCGTCGCAATCCTGCTGGCTCACCGCCCTGACCTTCACCAGTTCGGAATACCTCTGGGCCTTGAGGCGCGCGGTGGTGAGATTTGCTTCGGCTTTGCTGAGAGCAGCCTTCGCGCTGGCAAAAGCCGCCTGGTAGGTAGCCGGGTCGATCTGGTAGAGAAGCTCCCCGGATTTGACATCCGAGCCTTCCGTAAACTGGCGCTTCAAAACGATCCCACCCACCTGGGGCCGCACTTCGGCGATCAGGTATGCCGAGGTGCGACCGGGCAATTCGGAGGTAATGGCAACCTTTTCGGGCTGCACGACCACTACGCCCACTTCGGGGGGGGCGGCCTGCATCACGCCGTGAGCGGCTTTTTCTTCCCCGCATCCGGCAAGCATCAGGCAGCCGGCAAGAAGACCGGCAACTGCAATCGATCTGGCTTTGTGTCTGGTTTGCATATATTCCTCATTCATGGTTCGGATAGTGCTGAACAGTGTGTAATCGAATTCAGGTTGCACCTATCAGTGAAAGTGTTGCCGATGAAATGGAAATCTCATCCAACCCCGGGCGATCTCAGGCCGGCGGAGGCGAAGGCAACCAGGCGCCGGATGATATCCTCGGGGTCTGTGTGGTTTTCGGGTCTGTAGGAGAGACTGTCGAGCCTGCTCCAGATGTGCAGGGTATGATGCAGGGCGCCGAGGGTGAAATTCATGCGCCAGAAGATCTCATCGCGTGAAAGCCCGGGCAGGCAACGCGCCACGGCTTCGTCGAACCGGCGTATCAGTTCTTCGAAATGGGGCAGGATGTACTTTGCGACCTGGGAAAAGGGCTCGGAGATGCACCGGCCCACAAGCCGCATGAATTCGCCGTGTTTCGGATCTATTCCCCGGATTACCACCGGACGGATATACGCCTCCATTACGGCTTCCAGGACCGGCGCCTTGTCTCCGGAATTCCGTTCCACGGCATCGAGCATTATCAGCCGGTCTTCGTTCATCGGGGCAAAGTAGCGGGAGAAAACCGCTGTGATGAGGGAATCTTTGGAGCCGAAATGATAGTTCACGGACGCCAGGTTCACCCCGGCCTCCTCCGTGATGTCGCGCAGCGATGTGGCGTCCAGGCCCTTCTCGGCAAAGAGGCGTTCGGCCACCAGGAAGATTCGCTCTTTTGTCGGCAGGTTTTTCGGCATCTTGAACATAATTCTTCTCTCTCGGGGGACTCTATCGAACGGTCGTTTAATTTAAACGTTCGTTTAAACCGCGTCAAGAAAATTTGCCCGCAGATTTCGCAGATTGAAATCCGAAAAAGGAACCAGGGCTGCGATATCGGTATTGGCTGCGATATCGGTATTGATAGATATCCAGGACGACATGCCTGTGGCCGCCAGCGGGAGTTGGAAAGACGATAAAGCCTAATTATCCGCAGATTTACGCAGATTGAAATCCTAAAGAAGAAAATTTAGTATCCGGGCAGTCTCGTGAAAATTCCCGATTTCAATGAGGTCAGGAACGGGTGAGAGCCAAATTCTTTGGGGAATCTGCGAAAATCTGCGTAAATCCCCGAAATCTGCGGATAGACCGCCTTTGCTTTTGCTTTCACACAACTGTGGATCTCCACGCATAAGCAACCAACCCTCACATCTTCCCGAAATGCAGAATCCGCGTCATCTGCGGTTCATTGCTTTACCTGCGGAGGTCTCACACGATTTCGTCCAGCATCCTTGCCGCCACCTCTATGACTTTTGCATTGGCGTCATAGGTCCTGTGCCCGATCACCAGATTTACCACATCCCGGGTGATGTCGCTCTCGGGGGCTGCCGTGGACGCATTTTGTTTGGGATGGATCGCCGCTTTGGATATGTCCGAGGCCGCGGCATTGACCAAATCCGCCGCCTTTTCCATGCCCTGCACGCCGTTTCTCATGGTGCTGATCATCGTCTGCTCCTTCCGGATAAACTTCCACTTATCAGGGAGAATCGGCAAAAGACATGAGAACCTTAAGGAAAATTTCGAACCGGGATGTAGTGCGCCGGCCGGGTGGCACTGCGGCCAAATCCGCTCCCGGCCTCCATATTGGAGATTCCAGCTGCTTCGGAGACGACGGCTGCCGGAAATATTGGAAAACGCAGTATGCACAACTGAATTTTGCATAACAAATATAGCACAAGGCAAGATATTTGAATTTATTCTATTGGATAATCATTCATATCTAATATAAATGCCTTGTTAAAATCAAAGATCGTTCAGTATAACGACTTGTAAACATTTGGATAATTTTACAATTATGTGAATAAATATTTAAAGTAAATGCCAACACAGTTCGACTAATCAGATGTCTAGAGATTACAGCATCAAATCATTTTCGACTCGACCTGGTTTCCTGAATTGAAATTTGAGTATCCTGATTTCTCGTAACTATTCATAACAATTACTTACTCTGGATTTCCGAGGAGCATGGTCATGAGAAACGTCAATTTAAAGACGAAGTTGCTTTTGTGCGGTGTGCTTCTGACCGCTATTCCCCTGCTTATCATATCTTGCATGTTCTTGTGGCAGAACAAAAAGATGATCGAGGTATCCACCACGGAGAGCTACAAGCTCGCATCGGCCGACCTCGATCACGTCGCCGATCTCCTCTATCGGACCGTTGCATCTTCCAACGAAAGCATTCAGCTGCTGTTGAAAAGTTCCATGAACGTAACGAAGGAGCTGGTGGCCAGTCACCAGGGGGCATCGCTGGCCGCTGATACGGTCATTTGGGATGCAGTGAACCAGGTAACGAAAAGCACTACCCGCATGCAACTGCCGAAAATGATCATCGGGGACAAATGGCTCGGCCAGGTCCAGGAAATGAATGCAACCGTTCCGATTGTCGACCAGGTCAAAAAGCTGGTGGGATGCACGGCCACGGTCTTTCAGAAGATGAACGGGGCGGGCGACATGCTGCGCGTTGCAACCAACGTTGCCAAGGAAGACGGAACCAGGGCGATCGGAACCTATATCCCCGCCGCCAACCCCGACGGTTCCGCCAATGCGATAATTGCTGCGATATTGCGCGGCGAGTCCTACACAGGCCGGGCCGTGGTGGTCAACGCCTGGTATCTTACCGCCTATGAGCCTCTCTACGACTCCGACAGGTCGATAATCGGCATGCTGTACGTCGGTATCCCCCATGAGAGCGTCATCAAGAGCCTCAAGGAGACCATCGCCGGAATAACCGTCGGAAAAACGGGGTATGCCTTCGTACTCGACAGCAAAGGCAACTACATTATCTCGAAAGGCGGAAAGCGAAACGGGGAAAACATCCTGGAAACCCGCGACGCGGACGGCAAGCCGGTGATCCAGGAAATGATAAAGAAGGCCCTTCCGCTGAAAGCGCATCAGGCCGTTGACCACGATTATTCATGGAAGAATCCGGAAGACAACGCGGTCCGCGCCAAGGTGACCCGGCTGGTCTACTTCCAGCCCTGGGATTGGGTGATAGGACCCGGGTCGTACAGGGACGAATTTATGGAAGGCACGGCGGCCGTCGAGGGAATCGGCCAGCGCAGCCTCTACATTATGCTGGGAATCATCGGCATGGCGATGCTGATAACTATCGTTGCCTGGCTCCTCATATCCCGCAGCGTGGCGCTCCCCATCACCCGGATGATCGGCAACCTCGACGACGGCGCTTCAAACGTGTCCTCCTCCTCCGGTCAGCTCTCAGCCTCGAGCCGCATCATGGCGGAGGCGGCCTCGGAGCAGGCGGCATCGATCGAGGAAATCTCTTCTTCGCTGGAGGAGATTTCCTCGATGACAAAACAGAATGCGGACAATGCCGGCCAGGCCAACGCGCTCATGAGCGAGGGCAATGAGCATATCGGACAGGCCAGCCATTCGATGAAAGGACTGATCGCTTCGATGAGCGAGATTTGTGTCGCAAGCGAGCAGACATCGAAGATCGTCAAGACGATCGACGAGATTGCCTTCCAGACCAACCTGCTTGCATTGAATGCCGCGGTGGAGGCTGCGCGGGCGGGAGACTCAGGGGCCGGCTTCGCCGTGGTTGCCGACGAGGTGAGAAACCTTGCCATGCGTGCGGCGGATGCGGCGAGGAACACCTCCGTGCTGATCGAGGGCACGGTGAAGAAGATCAGGGAAGGTTCCGACCAGGTCGAGAAAACCAAAGAGGCCTTCGAAAAGGTGGCGAAGAGTTCCACGAAGGTAACCGAACTGGTGGCGGAGATCGCGTCTGCATCGACGGAGCAGGCCGAGGGAATCGAGCAGGTGAACAAGGCAGTGTCCGAGATGGACAGAATCGTCCAGCAGAACGCCTCGCAATCGGAGGAATGCGCCTCGGCGGCTGAGTTGATGGATGCGCAGGCGGAGCGGATGCAGACGGTCGTGGGCCTGTTGGCGAAGATCATAGGGCAGGGGGGCGGCAGGGGACCGGAGACGACGGCGAAGCCGGAGCCCGTTCGAATCGCCGATTCCGAAGCGGCCCGCGCCCAAAATCCGGCGGTCAACGGCAACGGGAATGGACACGCCAAACCGAAAGCGGTCCGAAAAGCGAAAAAGACCAACGGCGCACATCCTGCCGCTATCGTTGGCAGGGAAGGGATTGCGGCGCCGGCCGAGTTGAACGATATATTCTGACAATCTTGAGTTAACCGGGTTAACGGGGGGATGTCCCGTTCTTGCGGAACATCCCCCCGTCAGTTCGAATGGCAGGCATTACTTCGTATCGGTGAGATTGATTGCCTGGACCTGGACGTCGTATTTTTCGCCCGGAGCGGCGTCGGTTTCCACCGTCAGGGTGGACTGGATGCGGCTGCCCTGCGGGATATTTTCCATATTGGGGGTCAGCGACAGGCTGAACCCCTTTCCGTCCGGAAAGGGCGTCTGTTCGACGCGAACGAGCTTTTCGTCCCAGGTGCATTTTACGATCTTGAACGGCTTGTCGCGATTGCTCACGACCAGGACTTTCCCGGAAATCACCGGCTGATTCGCGGACATCTTCCCCACTACGACCAGGTTCGGCCTCACGCCGACATCCCCCTCTATGAGAGCGTTCACCCAGACAGTGAGTTCGGGCCTTTCGGCCAGATCGGTGTGCAGGTTGATAGAGCCCCTGTAGGTTCCGCGCTGGAGCCGGTTGGAAATCCGGACCCGGTAATGCTTGCCCTCTTCCATGGTTTCAAGCCGGTACTCGGCGTTTTTCGCAAGATCGCTGTCGACCTTCGTGATGTGGAAGGGTTTGGTGGAACCGACAAGGTCCACGACCTTCTCGGTAACCGTGTCCGGCATCCCCTGCAGATAAAGGCTCTTTGCGGGCAGCACCGCAACCAGCGGCTTGACCGTGCCCTCGAGGAACACGGTCATCCGGGGATTTGCCGGATCGTCGGTCGTAACGGCCGCGCTCTTCTTGACGTATCCCTGGAAACTGTTGAGGTCCAGCTTCAACGTTATCTTGCCCTCGCCGTGCGCGGGAACGGTCTTGTCGAAGTAGGCCAGCGTGCACCCGCAATCCGGTTTGACGTCCTTGATGTGGAGAACCGCGTCCCCGCTGTTTTTCACCTTGAAATCGTGGGTGAGCACGGTGGTTTCCGGGAGTTCGCCGAAGCTGTAGGTGGTTTCGGGAATGCTGATCGAAGGCTGTGCGGCAAACGAGACGGGCGTGGTAATACAGGCGATTCCGAAACACCCGATCATGATCGAAATGAGACTCTTCAGAAAGTTCCGCATAAGATAAAGCTGTCCTCCAGTGTATCGCGTTGATCCGCACCGGCCTTCGATGGCCGTGCGCCCATTTCGGGAAGTCATGGCATCATAAACAAACCGGAACGGCTTGTCCACCGAAGGCGGCAAAGCGCGCCCCGCTTGTGCGCATGGCTCGCGAACAGGCCCTTCAACTCTTCCCGAACTTGCTCCCGCGCATCGCGGATTTCCGATCGCTGGCCCGGAAATATTCAAACCCGTTGAAGCCATTGAAATGCATTGAGAAACGTGGCGCAAAGCGTGAGCGGTTCGGCTTTTCGTCCGGCTTATCCGTGCTTGGTTACCCGGACTTGGTTATTCTTTTTCCAAAGATCCCCGGGGCAACTCGCCTCTCATTCGGGGGTGAGATTCCTGCCCGCGGTCAGACTCATACCAGGTGTTTCTTTCAAGCAGTGATACTTTTTGGGATGGAAATTTTTCGAGAGAGAGGAATTTCTCAATTCCGGGCAGATCCCGTTTGTTCTTCGCTCCCGCGTTTCGCGGCGCGAGAGAAGGAAAAATCCATGGCTGACCTGTTTCTCAATGTGCTCCGCTTAATCGCGGCTGCAAGCCACTCCCACAGAATGACCGATTCAATGGGAGGATGACAAAGCCTAATTATCCGCAGATTACGCAGATTTACGCAGATTAAAAAAATAAGATAGAATTAGTATTCAGGCAATCTCGTGAAAATTCCCGATTTCTATAAGGCCAGGGACGGGCGAGTGCTAAATTTCTTTGGGGAATCTGCGAAAATCTGCGTAAATCCCCGAAATCTGCGGATAGACCGCCTTTGCTTTTGCTTTCACACAACCGCGGATCTCCACGCATAAACACCCAACCCTCACATCTTCCCGAAATGCAGAATCCGCGTCATCTGTGGTTCATTGCTTTACCTTCGGAGGTCTCACACGATCGATTCGCACCGGTTGCTTCACGCCTTCCCTCCTGCGTTCCGCAAGATTAGAACAAGAAGGCAAAAACCCCCCTCGCGCCGTAAAAGGCGGAAGGGGGGCAATGTGATGTTCGGCAGGCCGGGCGGTCGTGAACCGCCGGGTTTATTCGCCAAGCGTTTCGATATAGGATCGCAGCGAATCGAATTCCCGGGTATTTTCGAGTTCGTCTCCGGACCGGAAGTCAAAAATCGTCACCCGGACGGGATCGTCCAGGGTTGTGGGAAACCCTTCGCCGGCGGCGTCCGTTACGGAGATGTAAGCGCGCTTGCCGGCGTATTTGACGAACTTGGTGAAGTTGGCTTTCCCGGCGCAGCTTGCCGAGAGTCGGAATCCGTGTTTTTCCATCAAATCTTCCACACCCATCGCTTACACCTCGCTTGTTGCGGAAACGGCCGGTTTACCGGACCCCCCGGTTATCGGCCGGTCCAGACCGGTTCTTTTCTCTCCAGGAATGCCTTTACCCCTTCTTCCGCATCTTCACTGCAGCACAGGGAGGCAAACAGGGTGCCCAGGTAATCGAGGCTCTGGTGATAGGGCAAATCCTGCATCCCGTAAATGCCTTCCTTGCCGATCTGCAACGCCTGCGGGCTCTTTGCGGCCAGCTTGCGCGCCAGTTCCATGGTGGCTTCCTCCAGTTGTTCCTTCGGCACCACCTTGTTAACCAGTCCGAGCCTCTGCGCTTCGGCCGCCGAGATCATGTCCCCGGTAAGGACCATCTCGAGGGCTTTCTTTCTGCCGACGTTGCGCGCCAGCGGCACGGCCGGTCCCAGGCAGATCAGGCCGACGTTGATGGCGGTGGTCCCGAACTTGGCGTCTTCCGCGGCCACCGTCAGATCGCAGGCAAACGACAGGCCGGACCCGTTTGCCAGCGCATAGCCTTTTACCGAAGCGATCACCGGCTTTTTCATCCTGGCAATCGTATGGTTGTGTTCGTCCATCAACCGTATCAGTTCCCGGTATTCCCGGGGCGTTTTGTTCTTGAATTCGGCCAGCGATATTCCTGTAGAAAAGTGCTTGCCCGCGCCCTGTATCACCACGACCCGGATTTCGGGGTCATTTTCCAGTTCCATGAGCGCATCGTTGAGTTCCCGGGCAAACGGTATGGTAAACGTATTCATCTCATGCGGACGATTCAGGGTGATTATTCCGATTCGATCCTGCCTTTCGACTATGACGTCCGTGTAGTCCATCTCATCTCTCCTGTTCTTTTGGTTGGCAAGAAGGGTGCTGAAAATCAGCCCGTGGGGCGGCCGGCCGGCAAATTCCGGACGATTCGGCCACACTGCAACTCAGGGGACGGAACATGCGTTCCGATTCGTCCCTTTTTTCCTTTGGACCGGTTCCCGCTTTCTCAGGAGATCGATAAACAGGCTGAGTTGAGAGAGTGTCAGCTTCAACACGGCGGGGTCTTTACTCGATATATATAAGGGACCCGACCCGCTCAATGCGATCACGATAAAGTTCGCCGTTTCATTGAGGTCGAGTCCGTCGATCAACATTTCCCGCTGCTCGGCTTCCCTGAGCCATGAATGCAGCAGAAAAGAAAAATCCTTGAACCCTTGCAGAATGTGGTCGTTCATATTCGAAGACTGTCTGGAAAACTCGACAAGCGAGTTAAACATTAAACATCCTCCCTCGAAAATGCCCGCACCCAGGTAATTCATCAATATATTTTCTATCACTTTGCGTATTCGTTCAAGTGGGTCGGAAATATCCCGAATGCCTGAAAACGCAATTTGCTTCCAGATGTGTTTGCACTGGTCGTACGCGGCGGACCAGATTTCCTCCTTGCTCCTGAAGTGCCCGTAGAGTCCTCCCTTGCTGATTCCGGTTGCTTCCAGGATGTCGGATACGGAGGTATGGAAATATCCTTTGACCGAGAAGAGCTGGAGAGATTTTTCGATTATGCGCTGACGGGAGAGGTCGCCCTTGGTCGCCACAGGAAAACTCCTTCATGAAATAATAAACCAACCGGTCGTTTTATTCCTATACCTGCCGCCCTTTCCTGTCAAGCGGTTTTCGAAACCGGCGGTTTACAACCCAAGTATCCATTTTTACTCAGAATAATTTGTAAATTTCTCTTTACTTTTCCTGCTGCATGCGTATTATATATCGACTCTGAAAAGCCAAACCCGTCGTGAGGCGGGGGCGGAAAGCCACGGATCTTGAAAAGAGACAGCCGGGTTGCCTGGAGAATATGCGGTAATCCCGGCTTTTTTTGTTCTTTGCGCTTTGTCCGGTATACAAGGTGTGGATGTGGCTGAGATAAGAGTCGCCAGAACCGCCCAGATGTACTGCCCTCAGGACCGCTATTCCGGTGGGAACCGCCGCGAGTATAGCCCGAGGGTCAGGGACTCGGTGCAGTTTTCCCCCGAGGCGCTGGAAAAGCTCGATCAGCTCAAGGCGGCCCGGCAAAACCGGAATACCGAAGAAGAAAAGGCCGCTCCGGCCGTCGGAATGCAGCAGGGGCTCGATATCTTCAAGCTCGGTACCAATGCCTCCCCCGATGATGTTAGAAGAGCCTACCTGTTAGCCGTCAACCGGTACCACCCTGACAGATTCGCCACCCTGCCGCCCGAATTTCAAAAGCTTGCCGAAGAAAAGACCAAGGAAATCAACAAAGCCTACCAGATGCTGAAAAACGCTTAATCACGACCGGTTCGTCAGGTAGACCCCCAGTATTACGCAAAGAGCGCCGATAAGCATCGATGCGTCCAATGTTTCGTGCAGGATAAGAAACGCGAGGATCACCGAACTCAGGGGGACAAGGTTGATGAATACTCCTGCCCGCGACGGGCCGACCACGCGAATCCCTTCGTAGTACCAGACAAAACCGAGGGCGGAGCCCAGGTAGCCCAGGTAGAAAATCCCGAGCCATGCTGATATCGAATAGTGTGCGAGGCTGCTGAACATCCCTTCGCCAAGGGCGGGGAAGAAGAGCCCGGCGGCTCCTATGATGCAGGCGTATGTCACTGCGAGGAGGGGGGAGAGGTCCCTGATGGCGAGTTTTCCGAAAAGGGAATAGGCGACCCAGCTTGCCACGCACCCGACTATGTAGAGTTCGCCCACTCCGATGTTGCCCCCGAAAAGGGCAAGAGGGTTGCCTCGTGCCACCACGACCGCGGCGCCGGCAACGGAGACGGCAATACCCAGGATTTTCAGCGGGCCGAGCCTTTCCCTGAAGAACAGGGCGGAGAAGAGCGCGATGAAGACCGGGTTGGCGGCGATGATGAGCGAAGCCCGTCCGGCGGCGATGGTCTTGAGGCCGGAAAAGAAAAAAACGTTGTAAGCGAATACGCCCGTAAGTCCGAGCATTGCGAGCAGGAACAGATGCCGGCGTTCCGGCAGAACGATTCTGCCGTGCTCTTTTACGACAAAGGCCACAAGGAAGAGCGACGCGACCAGGAAGCGCAGGAACGCGGCTGAATACGGCCCTGATTCCAGGGCGACCACTCTTGCGGCAACGAAGGTCCCTCCCCAAAAGACGGCGGTCAGGACCAGCTTTATATACAGAACCGCCCGGGACAGTCCTGCGCCCGCTCTATCCTCGGATCGCTGCCCGTCCAGGGCATCGGTAGCGACGGTTTTCATCAGTCTTGCTCCCCGTTGTAACGGCACAGTGTAATGTCATAGAAAGGTTTTCTTTGCAAGGGAATCCCGGGGCGGGAAGGGGATCTGTTCCCGGCTAAGAGACACGGCACCGACTTAGCGGCAAATGATCTGAGCCCCGGCAGGAAATCATAGATGCTGTGGGAGAGGTTTCCAGCCTCGATCCTTTAGAAACCTTTCAGGCAGCATGAACTCATTTTTCCCCAAGCTTTTCTTCGTCTTCGCTCCAGCGTTTCGCACATAGGCGTCAACTTAACATTTCGTGCGAATATCCGTTCCTTTATGGATCAAATCAAATCAACCGCAGAGGCGCTGAGAACGCGGAGGAAAAACGAAAAGTACAATTCAGGTGCTTCGCAATGATATCTCCATTTAGCTTACTCTGCGGTCTCTGCCTTCTCTGTGCAGATACTCCAGGCCGCAGAGAGGAGCACAGGGAGAGCGCAGAGCATCTATGCCCAATTTTAGAAAGCCTCATGCGTGTTTCTCGGCGTCCTCTGGGCCTCTACCGGTGAGATATTTTTGTCTCACCCCGACCAATTCTCAACAGTTGCTAAGTTGACGGCCATGCGCGTTTCGCGGGATTCGCGCGAGAAGAAGAAAATTCATTACCCGGTCGTTCTCGTGACCTCCGGTCGTCATAATCGCGGCTGGAAACCGCTCAGATTGATGACAAACCCAAAACCCATCGTGATCGTCATTCCGGCGGAAGCCGGAATCCAATGTTTTCAAGCACTTCTGGACCACGACGCCTTGCCCCGGACCCGATCCGGGGTTCGTCGGAGCGACGGATTCGGGCCTTTTTCAACAGTCTGCGCGGCTGGAAGCCTCTTCCACTAAGAAAGCCGTCTACTTTGCCTGTGCTTCTTCGCGGCCTGCCGCATTGCGTAAGTTGAGCCGCGGGCGATGCGGGACCTGGACCGCCTCGCTTTAAATATTGTATTCTGGAAAAAAAGCCGTATAAACGGGTGAAAGCCGTTTCGTTGCCGTTTTTCGCGATGAAGTCCCGCTTTCTTCGTAAACCGCCCGACAGCCAAAGGGGAACAGTGGATATTCCGTTTCCGGAGAGAAAAATGTGGAGCTGTATCGGTGTTCTGTTCGCGGTGCAAATCGCCGGGTCCCTCGCCGTGCAGCACCTCTTCGGGCTCAGCTTCGGCGATATCGCCGTTCCCATAGCCCTTCTCGCGTTAGGCTCGGTTTTGAGTTTTCTTTTTCACCGCAGCGTCAGATCGAAAAGCTACGGTCCCTGGAAATGGTGGGTTCCGGTGATCGTCTACGCCCTCTTCATCTTCTCGCTGTCGAACCGGTCCTATCCCGAGGCTCTCCCTACCTTCAGCACCAAGCTGTTTCACCCGATCGAATTTGCCGTCTTCGGCGGGCTGCTCTGTGTGGCGTCCTTCTCGGCACTTGGCAAAAAGGGAATTTTCCCGTTTGCCGCGCGCGTTCTCTGCATTGGCGTTCTTTTCGGCCTGCTCGATGAACTGCACCAGGCATTCATTCCCGGCAGAACCGCCCGCATCCTCGATGTGGCCTTCTGGGACCTCCTCGGCATTGCCTGCGCCTGCGGAGTTTTCCTCGTCGCCTGCCGTCTTTTGAGGGTCGGCTTCCGCACGTCGCAGACCGGGCGGGACCAAAATCCAGGATCTTCCTGATCTGCCGATAGATATTAGGAATGAGAGAGCCATTCACCGCAGCTAACCAGTCTCAGTTCTGAGAGTATTTCGGCTCCTTTAATATCCTTACTGTGCGAGAATAAATTCACAATAGATAATTATTCTCATATCTGCTTTATTTCCAGTCCTGGTTCTGATATACGAGACACGCTTTCCTGCTGCCCACATCTATTGAGGAGGAGGCGTTCTGATGATCCGGAGCATGAGATTCATTATGGAATCCGCCTTCTCCAGGGGGCGGAACCCATCCCCCCGTTCCTACCGATTCGGCTCTTTTGCACTGCTGCTCGTGCCTCTGCTCACTTTTTGGAGCATGGTCGCCTACCAGTATATAAAACACTGTTTCGTGCCGGAAATCGACATCTGGCGCTCACACCTCCATACCAATGTCTTCGTTACGGTTGCGGTAAGCATCGCAGCCTTTCTTACCAGCAAATATCTCGAGATGAGTTCGCTTCTGGCTTCCATTGTGGAATCTTCCGACGATGCCATCGTGGGCACCACCCTGGATGGGAAAGTCCTCGCGTGGAACAAGGGGGCGGGCAGGATTTACGGCTACAGCCGGGAAGAAATGCTGGGAAAGAACCTGTGGATCATCGTGCCGGCCGACAAACCGAACGATCTGTCCTACGTTTTGAACAGGATAGCGAAGGGCGAGAGGGTGGAGCATTACGAAACCACCCGCATCCGCAAGGACGGCAAGCGGATTGATGTTTCCCTGAGTGCCTCGCCCATCCTGAATGCGAGGGGAAAGATCATCGGTGCTTCGACCGTGGTGCGTGACATCACGGAGAGGCAAAGGGCGCGGAACGCTTTGCGGGAAAGTCAGGCAAGGCTTGCGCGCGCCCAGGCGTTTTCGTTGATAATGGTGGCCCACTTGGGCCTGGACGGGCGGTGGATCAAAGTGCCGCCGGCCCTGTGCGACACACTCGGCTATTCGGAAGAGGAAATGCTGGAGCGGCGGTTCGAGGAAGTGACCTATCCTGACGACTTTGAAATGGAGTGGAGCCATTGCCGGGACCTCATAAGCGGCAAGGTGAAATCGGTCGAGCTGGAAAAAAGGTGCATTGCCAGGGACGGGGAGATCATCTGGTTCGACTGTAACTACT
>JAEZXS010000191.1 GCA_023442755.1 Pseudomonadota bacterium
ATTATGTGCTGAATATGCCCCCCCACCATGTAACTCGCTGGACAGATAAATCGCTACAGTCTATCGGTGATGTCTTCGCTCTGCAGAATGTCCAGTTGATACACATGCCTTTGGAAAGTATACACGACGATCATTACTGTAATTCTTTGGCACTGTATCAGGCCTGCAGAGAACGCAGCATACGTCATGATCTTATTCCACTGGAAATACTCCCAGAAATCCAGGAACTTGCCGGAACTTTTCTTCCTGATGTACGGCGTATATTAGCCCAGGAGAAAAAGCATATCATGGGTCATGATGTGGTAAGCATATTTACAAAGGGTTCTTGCCGCCAGGTTTTCCCCAGTACAGCTGAGGACGATACGGTGCAATACAGGACAGAACACAATGCGGTAAATAGCGCTCCCCAAACTACTGCGCTCATAGCATCAGCCGTTGCAGCAATGCGGCAGGTGGGTGCTCTCGTGCTAGTAAACCTCGGCTGCGGAGCGCGGTGGCGTCCGGGCTGGATCAATATTGATTTCCTCGGTGACAATATCAATGTATTCCAGCATAATCTGCTGCAAGGCGTGCCGTTGTCCGACGCCAGTGTGGACGCCATCTATCTCAGTCATTGCCTGGAACATTTTGCGCCGCACGATGCGGAGGTATTTTTGCACGAATGCGGCCGCGTCCTGAAACCATCGGGGATATTACGCGTCGTCGTGCCCGATCTGGAGCAGACGGCACGTTTCTATCTGGCAGAAGTGGACGCGGTGCGCGCGAATCCCGCCAATAAAAATGCAGCGGCCCGGCATGCTTGGATGATCACGGAGCTGATTGACCAGTTGTGCCGCCATCAAAGTGGCGGGGAAATGATGAAACTGTGGGCGCAACCCGAGGTTCCGGCGGAAGAATTCATCGTTAGCAGATTGGGACTTGAATACCTAACCGCACGGAATTACTGCAAGGGTCGCGAGATGTCTCCCCCACCGACAGACCCGCATCAGGTCGGACGATTCCGTTTGAGTGGTGAACCCCACCAATGGATGTACGACGAATTTTCCTTGGCTAGGCTGCTACAGCACTGTGGACTGCGCTCGGTGCGAAGGGTGGACGCGGTAACGTCCGCTCTGGAAAATTTCGCGGGGTATCATCTGGACACCAATGACGACGGAACGGCATACAAGCCGGAAAGTCTTTATATGGAGGCCTACCGATAACGGAATACGGTCTGAAAATGGTGGTCTCCGGTTGTCGGGTTTACCTGTGAGATCAGACGGAAGGACATGTTCCAGTTTTGTGTATCTCGAAAATTGCATGCTGTTGGTGTAAGGGGCGCCGGGGGAGTGTTTTCTGGAAAAAAAACCGATCCCAACATAGTGGCGTGAGAGGGGAAACGCCTGAAAAAGTTCCCCGAAGCTGCTCGCTGTTTAATGAGCCTCTAAAACGGCTTTCTGATTTCATGATAAGGCGAAAGCCCGAATGACTACATGTCGCAATTAGCCCGAATGGGACATACTTTTGGTCCGGAGTCAACCGGGGGGGCGGTGGGGTATGAATTGGCGGCCTAATCCGGCATGCTGATCTGTGCTCTTTGGTCACAGCACTCATTAGAGTGCGGGACCGAAGCACCTTGTTTCCAGCAGTGCGCTCCTGGATGTCCTTCGACGATCCTGGGAGCATGCGCCTCCCCGGGATTGGAGTTGACTCTCAGATTTCCCTCGCGTATAAATCTCGGGTCCGTTCCGCTGCAAACCGTTCTTATTGTTATCTAAAAGCTTTTATCTAATCGGCTTTCTCAAGGGAGATGAATACTTTGAGACAAAACACGATGCCCTCCAGAGGCCGATCAGGAGTTTCCACTCTCATCCTGATCATTGGGCTCTTGATCTGGACGGCCGCTCAAGGTTATCTGACTTCCGCTCCTCTTTGGACACGCGATCTGCCCCCCGAAGCCGACGACAGCCTTGCCTATCTCGTGAGGACCACCGAAATCCGGGATTGCCTGCACCAGGATTGTCCTGCATTGCAGGATTTGCGTCAACAACAGCAGATCGGCATGTCAGATCCCAATGCCGCAAGGCAGCGCGACATTGCCGGATTCCCGTTTCCGTTCTACCATCCGGGATTCTCACTGGTCATCCTCGGCATCAGCAAACTGGGCGTGGACCTCACGACGAGCTATAAGATTTTCTGGTCTGTGAGCCCCCTGCTCTTCGGGATCTCTTTCGCATGCCTTCTGGGAGCGCTGTGGGGCAGGCAAGCTGCCGGGGTCGCCCTGTGCCTTCTTGCCTTCAAAATCTTTCCCGATACAGGCCTGCATTACCTGACGCCTTCGAACTTCGCCATGAGCATTGCCTTACTGGTCTGGGCGCGCATCATAGCCAGGCAGGGGGATGCTCCGTGGACTCTCGTTCTGGGCACTGTTGTGCTCTGCGCGATACATCCCATCGGTGAAATATACTCATTGATGGGATTGCTTCTTGCACTCCTGATGCCCGCGGCCGCAAACAGGAAGAGGACCTGGCTCATCATTCTGGGCATCCTGGTTATATCCTGCACAGTGCTCTTCTGGGCTTCGTTTGTGAGGAAACCGCCCCTGGTAAATGTTCTGTCCGTGCTGGGGCCGTTCCCCGGGTTCATAGAGTCCTTGAAGGGTATCGGCTACAATCTGTTCGGGGCCGCAGCGGAAATCGTGACATTGAAGGAAGGCCTGTTTGGTTCTTTCGCGCTTTTCTTTCTCGCGGTCGCATTCGGTTTTTTCACCGCTTCGAAGCAATCCCGGGCTCTCGCAACACGCCTGTTGTGTATTTTCGTCCCATTTCTCGCAGCAAGCTTCTATTTCACGAACCCAATGAGTCCATCGGCCGATATTTTTTTCCGAATCTGGATACCCGCTGTGGCGATTCTCTTCGGAGCGGTCGCAAGCGGCATATGCTATGTTTTCCGTGAGTCACGACGCCTGGCGGCGGAGCGTTCGGAACGAGAGGGGAGTCTCAACGTCCTTGGAATCTGGCCTGTATTGTTACTGGCGCTGCTCATCGGGTATTCGTTCGATATGACCCTCTCCGGTGCGGAGCAGATTCAAACGACGGCAGAGTTCATGACCGACCGGCAGCCGCTGAGCTTCGATCCTCTCCAGCCGCGCGAGCTGTTATCTACGGCCAAATCGGGCGACAGGGTTCTCTATACCAGTACGATTGCCATGGCTTATTATTTTTTACACGGTGCAATGGACCTCGGAGCGGTCTGCTATCACCCGGCCTTTGACGGAACCGAAGTGGAAAGCCGATGGTTAAGCAGGCAGGATTTGAATTTCGTCGTTGCGTATCATCCTGCCGTATATCATCCGACCCTGGAGGGGCTGGATGAAAAAGACCGGTGCATATCCACTCCCGAGTATCGCTTTTCCCCCCTCAGCACTCGGCGCAAACACGGCCCCATAAGCCGCGAGGGCTTCATTCCCGCTTCCGGTTTCAAATGGATCGATATCGATTTGAAGAACGGCGCATCCCCTTCCGATTTCTTTGTTCTTCTCAAGAATTCCGGGGATGCCGCTGACCTGGAGATAGTCCCGCTGGATATTAACGGCAGTCCCATCGCCGGCAAAATGAAATTGACCGCTCCCGCCCGATGGTCGGGAAAAGTCCGCCTCGATCAGGCTGCCGGAAACAATGCCCAAAAGCTGAGGGTGCTGCTTCCGCCTGGCCGCCAGCGGATTCTGATCTACGGTATGGGGTTTGGCGAAGACGGCCTGCATTGGCCGTGGAAACAGAAGACAAGCGTCACTTTCGTGGCGAGAAGCCAGGAAACAGGCCCAGTGAGGCTCAGCTTCGATCCGGCCGATCTGATGCCGGCAGCTTTAAAGGCACGGAAAATAGAAGTGCTTGCGGACAAAGGCTCTTCGGTCCTCATGAGGATTGGAGAGTAGGTCCGCCGGAAGATCGCTGATATTCTTCAGCGCCGGAAAACTACTGATCTTGAGATTGGTTCCGCATTTGACGATTTGAAGCGGACAAACAAGGGAGGGCTCCTGCATATTTCGCAGAGGAATCCGGCCTTTCCCTGCAGGGCTGGTGGGGCATAACGGTTATTGACGATCCGCCAAGGCCATGGTATCACCCTGACCCTATCGAATAAAAATTGTGGTCTTACGCTAATATATAAAAATACCTTGGACCAATATTCTCCAATATTTCGGGGAGCTCGACGTCAGCTTCAGGTGAAAAGCTCGCCGCAACCGCTGTGAGGATTCCCCGGATATCTGAAATGCAGGCTATGGGAGAAAGCGGCATGGCTGCCGGTAATGATGGCTCAGTCTCATTGAAGAAGCGCGTTTGCATGGGGATAGATCTCACTCCGGTCTTGCCGGGAGGAGATAACGGCGGAGCGAAATTACTCGTTATCGAGTTGATCAGGCATCTGAGCCGGCTGGCCCCCTGCTGGCAGTTCATCCTGCTTACACGTGAAGAGAGCGATGCCGAACTGGCTGCCCTGGATTCCCAAAACGTTCGGCGGATGTGTGTTTCCAGCGGACGCGCATGCGAACCGGGTCCGGGGGCAAGCCCAGGGGCAAGTCCGGCCCGCCAATCGCTGCCGGCTTCAGTTCGATTGGAAAATCTTGCACGCCGGGTCCTGAGCAGGATTCTTCCCCTGCCTGTGCGGATCCGAATGGACCAAGTGTACAGAAGGGCATTGATTGCACTGAGTGGATTGCGCCTGCCCAGGCAAAAACCGAGCTTCCTTCGGCAGATGGGTATCGATTTGCTTTTCTGTCCGTTTACCGCGCCTTTTTTTTATGATCCGGCAGTCCCGATGGTATCCATCGTATATGATCTCCAATTTCACTACCTCCCGCAGTTTTTCAGCATGGAGGATCGGCTGTCCCGGGAAAGCCACTTCAGAGAGAGCAGCCGCCTCGCCAGCAAGGTCGTCTGCATTTCCGAGCATACACGCAGTACCGTTCTCGAAAACTCGGACATCGCTCCCCCAAAGGTGGTAACCATATATATCCGGCTTGCAAACCGCGTCAGCAAACCTTTGCCCTCAACAGTTTCGTCTGTCCTGGAGCTGTCCGGACTGCGGCAAAACGGGTTCCTCTTCTACCCGGCCAATTTCTGGCCGCATAAGAACCACCGGATGCTCCTCACCGGATTTGGAATGTTTGTGTCACGCCACCCCGAATCCGAACTTAAACTTGTGTGTCCCGGTTCCATCGTGAAGGAAAAGAATGCCTTGCAGGAGAGCGTAGCGAGGATGGGGCTGAGCGAGAGGGTTATTCTGCCGGGATATATCCCCGACGAACAGTTTGCGGCTCTTCTGGATTCCTGCCTGGCCGTTGTTTTCCCTTCCCTCTTCGAAGGTTTTGGGATGCCGGTACTCGAAGCCATGGCGTTCGGGAAGCCCGTAATCTGCAGTAACACCACCAGTCTGCCGGAAGTCGCCGGGAATGCCGCCTATTACGTCGATCCGAGGAAGCCGTCGGAGATTGCCGACGCAATCGCGCACGTTGCCGCCGACGGGGAATTGCGCACACGGCTGATCGATCTTGGGATTCGACGTGTTGTTGAATTCGGCGGACCCGAAAATATGGCATCCGAATATCTCGACGTTTTCCTGGACGTACTGGCAAAACAGAAGCAAGGCCGAAGAGTGCCGGACTGTTTCCAATAGCGGGCGGGAACGACTCTGCCAGAGAGCCGTCTTTTGCCGGCCTTATGAAGAAAGTGCAAATGTGAAAAAAGCACTAATAATCGGAGTTTCGGGCCAGGATGGAGCCTACCTGTCCAGGTTATTGCTCGAAAAGGGTTATGAGGTTTTCGGCACTTCCCGGGACGCCCAGACTACCTCTTTCGAACGGCTAAGAAAGCTTGGCGTTTTCAGCAACGTGGAAGTTACCTCCGTTGCCTTGAACGACTTTCGAAGTGTTTTGCAGGTCTTGAAGAAAGTTCGTCCCGATGAGATATACAATCTGGCGGGACAAAGTTCGGTCGGGCTTTCATTCGAGCAGCCCGTGGAAACCTTTGAATCCGTGAGCGTCGGAACGTTGAATCTTCTCGAAGCAATCCGTTTTATCGAAGAGCCGATGAAACTCTATAACGCAAGTTCGAGCGAATGCTTCGGCAACACAAATGGATTTCCGGCAAACGAAGCCACCCCGTTCAAGCCCAGGAGCCCTTATGCTGTCGCCAAGGCGGCGGCGTTCTGGCAGGTGGCGAATTATCGCGAAGCTTACGGGATCTTTGCCTGTTCCGGACTGTTGTTCAACCACGAATCCCCTCTGCGGCCCGAAAGGTTCGTAACGAAGAAAATAATATGCGCGGCTTGCCGGATCGCGCGAGGCGCCAGCCAAAAGCTGACCCTGGGCAACATCTCCGTCCGGAGGGACTGGGGATGGGCGCCGGAATACGTCGAGGCGATGTGGCGAATGCTTCAGCAGGAAAAACCGGACGATTTCGTGATCGCCACAGGCAAGACCTCCAGCCTGGAAGAGTTCCTCCAGGCTGCCTTCTCGACCGTTGGGCTCGACTGGCGCGATCACGTCGAAAACCGGGATTATCTCATGAGACCCACGGATATCGAGGTCAGCCGGGCGGACCCGGCAAAGGCCGGGAGCCAGCTTGGCTGGAAAGCCAGGTACGGGATGGCCGACGTGGTAAAAATGATGATTGAGGCCGAAATGGCGGTTTGCAGTGAGAAGGCGGACCATGATCGCGGGACCTGCAATCCGGGAAAAGTATTATGAGTGCAACACCACGACTCTGCATAGTTACCCCCTCGTTCAACCAGGGGAAATATATTTCCAGGACAATCGAAAGCATTTTCGCGCAGGACGTTGACGGCCTGGAGTACATGGTCGTCGACGGGGGGAGTACGGATAACACGATATCGGTTCTCGAAAGTTACGGGGACCGCCTCCACTGGCTTTCGGAGCGTGACCGGGGACCGTCGGACGCTATCAATAAAGGTTTTTTGCGCTCTTCCGCCCCTATTCTCGGCTGGCTCAACTCCGACGACATCTACTATCCCGGGGCGCTGAGAACGGTGCTCGATTATTTCGAAAAGCACCCCGAAGTCGATGTTCTGTATGGCGAAGCCAACCACATAGATGCAACTGATGCCGTCATCGAGAGATATCCGACGGAAGACTGGAACTGGGAGCGTCTCAAGGAGACCTGCTTTATCAGCCAGCCGGCGACTTTTTTCCGGCGAAGGGTGTTCGAGCAATTTGGCCCGCTGGCGGTAGGCGTTCGCTGCATGGATTATGAATATTGGCTGCGACTTGGGAAAAGCGGGGTGCGTTTCGTTCACCTGCCCACGCTTATTGCCGCAACGCGCCTGCACCCGGAGGCGTTCTCCATCGCAGGGCGGGTCGCGGGCCATGCCGAGGTCAATACTTTTACCCGCAAGCACCTCTCCAGGACGCCCGATCAGTGGCTCTTCAGCTATGCTCATGCCGTCGCGGAATCGAGGGGATACAACCGCACCAAGCCCTTCAGATTTCTTTCGGTTCTGATTGGCTATTCCATTTACGCTGCCATCCGCTGGAACGGAAGGGTCTCAATTGGTATGTTCAAAATCATAGCGGAATGGATAGCGGGACACCTGGCCGAAGCCATTCACCGTATTCCACGAATGGGAGGTTCGGAATAGAATGAATGATTCCATGTATCCCCCAAGGGAGGGAAAGTTGCAGGTACACAGGAAGCCCGGTTTGATCAGATGAGAATCGGTTTCGACATAAGTCAAACAGGGGCGGGCAAGGCCGGCTGCGGCTACTTCGCCGACAGCCTGATCCAGCATCTATCCGACATCGATCGGGAAAATCACTATATCCTCTATCCGACCTTCGGAGACTTCTTCTGGGACCCGAACTGGAGAAAGTCAACGCGCAGGATCTCCAGCCCCAAGTTCTCGCGCGGGGAAGGACATGCGAGCCTGGAAAGAGCACAGGCGTTCTGGACGGCTCCTCCAAACGACCTGGAAGCGCGCCTGGACAAACCCGATATAGTCCATTCGAATAACTTTTTCTGCCCACGGGGACTCAAGACCGCCCGGCTGGTCTATACGCTCTATGATCTCTCCTTCCTTGAACACCCCGAATGGCACACGGAGGAAAACCGTTGCGGGTGTTTCAGCGGCGTCTTCAACGCCAGCCTTTATGCCGATCTCATTATTTCCATTTCGGAGTCCAGCAGACGACATTTCCTGGATGTCTTTCCGCACTTTCCCCCTGAACGGATTGTGGTTGTGCATCTTGCGAGCAGGTTTTCACCCGACCCGGGTCTACCTCGGCCGGCTTCACTGACGTCGATCGAACCCGAGCGGTTCTGGTTGAGCGTCGGGACCATCGAGCCCAGGAAGAACCATCTCCGGCTTCTTGAGGCCTACGCAGAGCTGAAAAAAATGGGCAAGGCCGCTTTCCCGCTGGTGCTCGCTGGAGGAGCCGGCTGGTTGATGCGGGATTTTCGCGCGGCCATGCAACGGATGAAGCTGGAAGATGATGTCATAATGCCGGGATACCTGGACAATTCGGCCCTGCAGTGGCTCTATCAGAATTGCTATGCCCTGGTCTACCCTTCGCTGTTTGAAGGGTTCGGGCTCCCCGTGCTGGAAGCCATGAGCCTGGGCGCACCCGTCATAAGCTCGAATACGACCTCTATCCCTGAGATCGTGGGCGATGCGGGGATCCTCGTGAATCCGCTGAATGTGGAAGAAATTTCGGGCGCCATGCTGAAGCTGCACGAAGACGGCTCGCTCCGCCGGTCGCTGGGCGAACGAGGAATACAGCGCGCCAGGTTATTCTCCTGGGAAACCGCCGCACGCAAGGTCCTGGAGTGCTACGAGACCTGCACTCCCAGACATTCCAATTCCATGTAAAGAACTTCGATCAATCGAATAGCTTCTGAGCACTGAAGAATAACGCGGAGACTCAAATGTGGTACTTTGGCTGCATCTTCCTCCTGATCGTACTTTTGACGATCGTCACAATCATTGGCAGGCCTGTATGCGAACTGCTGCCTTTCAGGGTTAGGCCATCGGCAAAGTATCTGATGAGCCCGGTGATCGGGCTGGCGATTCTCACGCTTACAGCCACACTGTGTGCGTGGCTCTTCAGAATTACGCCATACCTCTGCGTTCCCGTGACCTTGTTGCTGACCGCGGTTGGGTTCTATTTGGACCGAGATAAGTCCAGCCTGCTCAAGCACCTTTCGGTGCTGTGGGGGTACTCGGCTCTTTCATCCGGCACTCTGCTCTTCAGCCTTTTGCGATATGACAGCTTCAATCCTTTCAATGATGCATTTACATATCTGGTTCATAGCCAATGGCTGCAGCAGCATGCGTATCGGGAGCCGACATTGATGTCCGCCTTTCCCGCCCTCAGTCAGGTCGCAGGGTACCAGGCAATGGAACTGCGAATGGGCGGTTCTTTTGTCTTTGCATGGCTTCAAGGCTTGTTCGCTGTGCCCTGGTCATACCTTGTCTATCCTGTGGCAGTCGTCCTGCCTCTCATTGCTGGATGTCTGGCTATCGGCTACTGCGCCGGTCTGAACAGTACCGGAAGATATAAGCCCCTGCTGGTTGCTTTTTTTGCGGCGGTGAGCCTGAATGGATTTGCCTTCGGGACAATGCTCGGTTTTTTGCCGCAAACCTACGGTATCGCCTTCGCCATTGGCGCTCTCGTTCTGCTTGGAGTTGAAAGTACCCGTCTGGAAGAAATGAAAACGTGGAGGGACGCATTCCTTCGATCTCTCCCCTGCGCTCTTTTATTTGCGACCCTCGTTTACAGCTATTCCGAGATGGTTCCGTTTACAGCTTTTGCTTTTATACTGACCGCAGCGTATTTCTTTTTTAAGCGGAATTGTCTGAACGGGATGGTAATGTTTTGTTCGGCCTTTTCTATCGAGGTTGCCGTTCTTTTGAACAGGGAGATGCTTAGGGCCTGCCATGCCATTTTGATACAGTCGGGTGCTGTTGTAGGGTGGCCCGTTAATTGGGGCATTATCGAGTTTGCCGCTCATGCTTTGGGATTCAGAGCCGGCAGCGGCGACCACTGTTCATGGCTGTTCGGCTCGCAAATCATTTCGTTACTGCTGCCTGCGTTTTTACTGGGCGCACTTTTGCTTAACCGAAAGAACCTGATCAGTAAGCGATTTCTGCCGCTTCTACCGTGCCTCGCCTTCATCGTGATATCGGGCGTCTTTTTCATTTACTACCGCTTCGGAGCGCCTTCGCCCTGGCCCATTGGCACGGGACAGTCCTGGAGCCAGTTCAAGATAGCGAACTGGGTGAGTGCTTTTGCCATAATCCTGATGGGGTTTGCAGTCCTGCAGACTACGAAGAAGCCGTATTATTCCAGAATGTTGGTGTTGGTTCTTTTATTCTCTTCACTCGCCGGCGTTTACAGGAATTATTCCCTTGCTGATAACCGCACCAGGGCCTTTCGTGACGAGGTGGGCTCTCAGACCCCTTATACGGAGTTGACAAGTCTAAGTAATTATACCAAAAAATATGTCGAACCAGACCAGAAGATCTACCTCGAATTAAAAAACATGCACCATAAGCTCCGGCAAATGGTTTCTTATTTCCTTATAGACCTGCAACTTGCAAGCAACTGGAGTGATGACGGGTACTATGGCCCGGTCCCGGTCGTCCCGCTGTCGTCTTGCACTTTCCTGATAAAGTTTTTCGATCAAAACGATTTGAAAAGACGTCCCACACAGTTTGGCAATCTTGTGTTTACACAAACTCCGGATTGTGTGGCACGACTCAGGACAGTGGAGGGAGGATATGACCGGGAGATGAATGACAAAGGCAGTTGGTGGTACTGGACCTCAAATGCACTGAACTTTCAATACGAGTTGGATGGCGCCAAAAAAGCTGAATCTCTTGCAATCCAGTTCCAATACTTGTGCAAAACAGACCGATCGATCAAAGTCGTCATTCACAGTCCGGACTCATCGCAAGACCTCACCATCAAGTCACGAGGCGGCTGGCAGTCGTACGAAACCGAGATACCTTTTTCCAGTAATTCCCTGGAAATCCACTTCACGTCATCCGACCCAGCGGAGCGACTCTCCGAGTCGGACGCTCGGACTGTGAAGTTCCTGGTCAAAGATCTGGAGGTAATACCGAAATAGGATCGACACCGGAACTGAAAAACCGGCACTTTTCTATTCGTGGTAGGTTCCGTCAATCCAGTAATTTCTGCACTGATTGAAAGCAGAATGTGTTGCTCCGCCAAAACTGCACCCAAAGATTCGAAAGCTGTTCAAGCGAGTAAAATCCAGCGAGGTTGTAATGCCGGCATCCCACTGTGAACCGGTTATGGATATGTTGCTTCCGTAATACTTACCGGCCACAAGGCGTATTCCCGTGCCTGCCCCCCCTGCTGCAGCCCCTGGAATGTGATGCCCCCA
>JAEZXS010000016.1 GCA_023442755.1 Pseudomonadota bacterium
CCCTATGAGGGCGATCCCCGCTATTTACTCAAACGGATGCTCAAAAAGGCCGCGGACCGGGGCTATACCTTCTATACGGGCCCGGAGCTGGAATACTTTTATTTCAAGTCCGACGCCGCACCTGAAATAATAGACCGTGGGGGTTATTTCGATGTCACGCCCCTGGACAGAGGCAACGACCTCAGGCGGTACACGATTTTCACGCTGCAGCAAATGGGGATAGAGGTCGAGTACAGCCATCATGAGGTCGCTCCGAGCCAGCACGAGATCGACCTCCGGTACGACGAGGCTCTGCGCATGGCCGACAAGACGCAGACATACCGGATCACCGTGCGCGAAATTGCGCGCCAGAACGGCTGCTACGCCACCTTCATGCCCAAGCCGCTCTTCGGTGAGAACGGCAGCGGCATGCACACGCACCAGTCGCTCTTCATCGACGATAAGAACATGTTTTTCGACCCGAGCGACCCCTATCACCTGTCCCGGGAGGCCAAATGGTATATCGCGGGCATTCTCCGCCACGCCCGGGAGATCATCGCCATCACCAACCAGTGGGTCAATTCGTACAAACGCCTGGTCCCCGGGTACGAGGCCCCGGTGTATATTTCCTGGGCCCACCGCAACCGCTCCACAATGGTGCGCGTGCCCATGTACAAGCCAGGGAAGGAAAAGGCGACCCGCATAGAATTCCGGGCGCCCGACCCGGCCTGCAATCCGTATCTCGCCTTCGCCATCATGCTGGCCGCAGGGCTGAAAGGGATAGAAAACCAGTATCCCCTGCACGACCCGATCGAAGAGGATATTTACCACATGTCCGCGCAGGAGCGGGAGGCGCGGGGGATTCTATCGCTTCCGGGCAGCCTGTACGAAGCTCTCGCCGAGTGCGAAAAGAGCCAGCTCGTCTCCGAGACCCTGGGAGAGCACATTTTTAACAAGTTCATCGAAAACAAGAAGATCGAGTGGGACAGATACCGCATCCAGGTTAGCAATTACGAGACGGAGCGCTACCTGCCGATGTTTTGATTCGCGGTCGGGCATAAAACCGCGCTAAAAGCGTGGAGACCGGTCAGGCACACACTGTTCCGAGAAAGTTGGTTGGCGGGCGCGGCGCGGGCCGCGATTCGAAACATCGCGGCCGGAAGCCTCTCTCGCCACACTACATCAATGTCAGGTCTGGAGCGGCCTTGAAGGCGGAAGGCAGGATGACGGCAAACCTGCACGCCCGAAATCAGCCCCCGAGCAGTTCCTTCACGACGGTCACGGCCGCGCCCGCATCCCCGCCATAGCCGTCTGCGCCGATATCATTCGCGAATTTCTCGTTGACCGGCGCACCGCCGACGATAACCTTCAGCTCTTCCCGCAAACCGGCAGCCTCAACGGCCAGTATGATCGCTTTCATTTCGGGCATCGTCGTCGTGAGCAAGGCGGAAATCCCGAGGATATCCGGCCGTTCTTTTGCGACACGCCTAACGAATTCATCACGCGGCACATTGACCCCGATGTCCACCACATCGAACCCGACGCCCTTGAGCATCGTCGCAACCATGTTCTTGCCGATGTCATGCATGTCGCCCCGCACCGTGCCGATGATGATCTTTCCGCTCGACGAACTCATGCCTTTGGTGAGGTGGGGCTCGAGTAGGGGCAGGCATTCGTTCATGGCCCGGGCAGAAAGCAGTACTTCCGGGATGAACACGTCGCCTTTTTTGAACCGCTCCCCGATTTTCTCCATGGCGGAAAGCATGCCTTTCTGAAGGATATTCTCCGCGGTCACCCCACGATCCAGCATTTCCTGCACATGCACCTTTATCCGGACATTGTCGCCCTTCAGGACATCCTGCCGGATAATTTCAAAATCAGCATCGACGGCGCTTTCCTGGACCACCCGGGCGGCAGCCTGAGCCAGCATTTCTTTGTCAAGCGGCCGCGCGGCGCCGCCTTCGAGCGGCAGACGCGCTTCCTTCCGGACTCGTTCGCCTATTTTGATCAGTCGTTCAAAAACGGCATTGGGCGGTGTCGTATCTGCAATGCCGAGAATGAGGCGTTTACCCGGTGCAACAGCTTTGAACAGGTGGTCCAGATAGGCGTCGAATTCTTCCTCGGTTGCGGATTCGGCTAAAAGGATATTGGAAGGGACCCCGCCGAATATGGTCAGTTTGTTGCTGAACCTTTCGTAGTATTCCCCGATCCTGACTTTGGTCATGGGGAAAGGACAAATCGCCTCGGCGATATTGATCCCCGAATCATGAATGAGGTCCATCAGGCCGAGATTTTCGCCGTCGCAGTGCGAGATGAGAAGTTTGCCCTTCGCCTCGAGACATGCGGACGCCTTCTGCAGCCACGGCATGAGTTCTTTGGCAAAGAAAGGGGCATACGTAATCATATCGTCGTAATTTGCCCCCCAAAGCACCACCTCGGCCGGCGAATCGGATACGATTTTCAATATCTGGTCGTAGACGTGCCCGATGCCGTCAGCCAGCCTGCGCATTTCTTTTTCGTGGTCGTTGAATTCAAAGTAAAAATCGGTGGCTTCGAGCAGATCCCTTTGGATGTGATGGATGGGGGAAGCGGCAAATGTACCCATCATGCACGCAACCCCGTCATCTCCGATTTCAGTCTGCCATGCCGCGTATTTTTCATAATCGGGATGAACGGTGATATTTTCGAAAACGTAGGCGAGCACGCGATAGTCTTCGACCTTTTTGATCGCGCGTTCTTCGAGCCAGGTGATAGAGGCCCCCGCCCTGCGCATTTCCTCCGAAATCAGCTCGGCGACACCGATGGTTCCCAAAGGCGTGTGGTATTCCACCCGCTTGAGATCGCCTTCCCGCTTGACCGTGACTTCGATATTGGATGAAAGCTCTATGCGGTAGCCGTTCTCTTTCAGCGAATAGAGGCCGAGCCCCCGGTGCAGGTTCTCCTCCGGACTGCTCACCTTCAGGAGTTCGGGGATAACCTTGTGCATGGCCCACCCTTCGGCCCGGGATATCTCGTCCTGAGTCCGCCCCCGATGCTTCTTCGGCAGTGTGCCCACATAGGAATTGGCGTTGTACCACAGGTCGATTCTGGGAACATAGGGGAGCACGTCCGCCATTTCGCCCCGTGCAGCAGCGAGAATTCTAGCCTTGTGAGTCATCATCTCAGGATTCCTCTCCTTTGCGGAAAAAAGCTTTTTATTTTTCTGAAACGAGTCGCTTCGCAATCTGGACGGCTTCCGCGGCATCACGTCCAAATCCGTCGGCCCCGATCTTCTCCGCGAATTTTGCATCCAAAGGGGCTCCGCCCACCATTATCTTCACGTTTTCCCTGTAGCCCTTTTCCCTCATGGCGGAGATGACTTTCTGCATCTCGGGCATGGTGGTGGTGAGAAGAGCGGAAAGGCCAAGGATATCCGGCCGGATCTCCACCACCTTGTCGATGACCTTCTCGACACTGAGGTCCACGCCGAGGTCGATGATTTCGAAGCCGGCGCCTTCGAGCATCATGATCACGAGGTTTTTGCCAATGTCGTGCAGATCGCCCTTGACCGTGCCCATGACGATCTTGCCTCGCGATTTGGAACCGCTTCCCTGCAGCAACGGCTTCAGAAGCACCAGTCCTTTTTTCATGGTTGCGGCGGCCACGAGCATTTCGGGCACATAGATTTCCCCGCTTCCGAACTTCTTGCCCACAACGTCCATGGCCCCGATGAGCCCTTCGTTGATAATCCGGCCGGGCTCTACCCCCTCGTCTACCGCCGCTTTCACCTTAGCTTCGATTTCGAGATGCCTGCCATTTACAACCGCCTGTTTGATCTGCTCTATGGTTTCGCTCATCATCTGCTGCTCCTGCTCAAGCTTTGCTCCGCTCAATCGACAGCACCGCAGTCGCTTTTATCGGAGAGGGTATTTCCCGTTTTTGAGTACAGTATTGCGCATTGCCATATAGTTTTCGAAATTCGCCCACTCCGGGACCGAGTTCCCGGAACCGACGCAGTAGCCACCTCCGGGAGCAACCCGGGTGATGAGTTCGTCGACATAGCGCTCGATATCCGACGGGGCCGCGCTTCGCAGCATTTCGTTGGAGACGTTGCCGACCAGGGTTAGACGATCGCCATACATTTCCTTTACTTTGAATATGTCCATGCAACTGGGATCGATGGGCTGCAGGACGTCGAGCCCCAGGTCGATAAAATCCTCCATCAGGGTCATTACGTTCCCGTCGGTGTGCATGAAAAAGACCAGCCCGTTTTTGTGGCACAGGGAGGCCATTTCCCGGTACCATGGGAAGACGTGGTCGCGGTAGGCCTGCGGCGATATCATCGGACCGGTTCCAAACGCAAGGTCGTCAACCACCCAGACACCTCCGACATGCGGCATTCCGAAAATCTGTTCGAGTCCCTTGAACTGTATTTCGGCTACCTTCCGGAATATATCGGCGACGAGTTGTTCCTCCATGATCAGGGACATGCCGAAATGATTGAAACCCATCAGCATCCAGGTCAGCGTGAATATCTTCCCGGACACGGCGACGACCTTCATTCCATCCGGCAGCAAATCTTTGACGTCGTGGAATTTGGAGAAATCGAGCTGTGAAGCGATTTCCCACGGAAACCGTTCAAAGTCCTCGCGTGTTTTGATAAAGCTCGTGTACTCCAGGCTCCACGATTTTTCATCCTGGGCCTCCGGGGAATCTTTGAGCATGATGTCCCTGATGACCTTGGATATTGAGGACTCCTGGGTCACCTTCCCGGGGCTCATCATCCCAACGGTTAGCGGGATAAAGTCGTAGCCGGCCTCCGACCAGAACTGCACCTGGGACTTCAGATCGTCTGCGGTCACCTCGCGGCCGAGGAATTTGCTCTGTATGGGATATTCGATGAGCACCTCACAAAGGGGCACACGATCGGGTTCTTCATGCCGGATCACCTTCCTGATTCGATCGAAGTCGGGCTGCAAGCTCATGGAAAACTCCCCGTTCAAAGTAGATTGTCACCTAAAACAGCGTATGTACCAAGGTTCCTATGCGGGCTCGCGCCCGCCTGCCAAACTTCTTCCCCTCGGCGTCGCCTTTTGCGAGAACTTCTTTTTGTCGGAAAGCGTAGCGACATAGCCGGAGGGGGTGCTGATGTTAACGATGGGGCCAACGCCCTGTCTTGCACTCAACAGTTCCCTTATTGTCAGCTTGTTTATCGCCTCTCGAATGGTATTGCGGCTCAAGCCGAACCGGACGGCAAGCTTATCATGAGACGGAATCTTCTCGCCCGGTTTGATCCGGCCCGAGACGATCATATCGTGAAGGGTTTTGAAAGCCTCATCTGCAGCGGTCGGGCGTCTTATGCTTCGGGTTTGCATAGGAACACTCTTTCCAAAGGTATTCCGGCAACGATGCCGGCTGATTGGATTGCTTTCATCCCTGCCTTGAAACGAGCACCGTAAATATTATGAGAATGATTCTATCATCCTACTAATGAGGGCGCTTTGTCAACCCTCTTTGGCAGTTGCTCAAAAACCTCCTATGCGGGTTTCCATACCGTTTTCGCCACCAAAATTCCGCTTGCTTTTAAGGGTCTGCTCATCATATCATTGGATTATTCCTTTTCAACGAAATTTCATCGGGCTCTCATGGCTCGGAAGTTCTGCACTGCAGCAAGTCCAACCGGAATGCAAAAGGCGAGGCGGGTGGGGTGGGCTGCCCTACCCTTATGATAGGCTTTCTTTCTTCTAGGGAGGTTCTTATGCTGAGAAAAGGATTAGCTGCACTGGTCGTCCTGACGATCTCGTCCCTGATCGCAATGGCTCCCGCCATAGCGGCGGACGCCCCGATCAAGTGGAAGGCCCAGACCCTCTGGGCTGCCCAGGAAACACCACAGAAGACGTTCGAAGATTTCTGCAAAAAGATCAAGGTCGCCACCAACGGAAGGCTCGAAATAGAGCCTTACCCGGCGGGAGCCATTGTTCCGACCAACGAAACGCTTTCCGCCCTGCAAAACAACGTCATCCAGGCCATACACGTCTGGCCCGGTTATGCCAGCGGCAAAAACCCCGCTTTTGCAGCTCTTACCGACCTCATATTCGCCTACGAACACCCCTGGGAACTTGACGCCTTCATGCACTACAAGGGCGGGCTCGACATGCTGCGGGAACTCTACAAGCCCTTCAATGCATACACCGTGGGCTGCATGTTCTGGGGCGTCGAATCCTGGCCCTCCAAGAAGCCCATCCGCAACATGGAAGATTTGAAGGGCCTGAAGATCCGCGAACCCCAGGGCATGGAAGCCGAGTTCATGGCAAAAGCCGGGGCTTCCGTGGTAGTTCTCCCCGGAACGGAGATCTTCTCGGCCATGGATAAGGGGGTCGTCGAAGCCACCAACTGGGCCACCGCTTCTATCAACGACAAAATGGGCTTTCACCAGATGGCGCCTTATTTCACCTATCCAGGCTTCCACTCGATGCCGGTCGGCGATTTCACTGTCAACCAGAAGGAATGGGACAAACTGCCCGCGGACATCAAGCAGATCGTGACGACCGCCACCCGCGAATGGTGCTGGGACTCAGCGGAAAAGATCGCGCTCGAGGATGTCAAACTGGCCAGCCTGGCAGAATCCCAGGGTAGGCACGTAATGGTCTGGACTGCCGAGGAAAAGGCCAAAGCTCGCAAAATCGCCCAGGAAATATGGCAGGAATGGAAAAGCAAGAATGAGCAGACCAAGCGCGTGATCGAAGCCCAGGAAGCATGGCTGAGAGAACTTGGCCGCATAAAATAAGCTTTTTCCGCAACGAAGAGGGGAGCGGACTCCCTCGGTGTCGTGACTTGGCAATCCCATCTTCGAAGACTTGGTTTTACCCGGGTCAACGGCATTGAAGGTGCTCCCCTCCAGTTTCCCTGGAGTAATGACGCGCAATGAGAAAAGTTCTTTCTTTTATAGACGCCACCAGTATCTGGACGGGGAAGATCGTCTCGGTGCTCTCCATTGTGACGGCTTTCGTCATCACCTATGAAATAGCGGCCCGGGAGATGTTCTCCAGTCCAACCGTATGGGCTGCCGAATTCACCGTTTTCGCCTGCGCCATCATGTATTTGCTGGGTGGGGCATGGACCCTGCAACAGGACGCTCACGTCAGGGTGGACATCCTGCACAGCCGGTTTTCTCCCAGGACGCGAGCCCTGGTCGACTGCTTCACTTATCTAGCTTTCCTGCTCTACATTTCCGTCATGCTTTGGGCGACGAGCAAGTACGCCTATGAATCGGTATGCCTGAGGGAGTGCACGATGACCCCATGGAACCCGCCCCTCTGGCCGCTCAAAGTCATCATGGGGGTTGCCCTTGTTCTCCTGCTCCTGCAGCAGACCGCCAAGTTTATTCGCGATCTCTACTTCGTCATCAAAGGTGCGTCGCTATGAGCATTGAATGGATCAGCATCCTTATTGTCGTTGCCATGCTGGGCCTGATGGCGCTCGGGCTTCCCCTCGCGTGGTCGCTCGGAGCAGTGGCGGTAGCCCTTACCCTTTCACTTTTCGACCCGAACATCATGGTCATGTTGGTTTCCCGTGTGTTCGACATGAGTATGAACTATACGCTCATGTCCGTGCCGCTCTTCGTCCTGATGGCGGGAATCCTGCAACGCTCCGGCGTCGCGGATCAGTTGTTCCGCGCCGTGAACGTATGGGCCGGGGGCATTCGCGGCGGGATGGCGATCGGGACCATCATTGCCAATGCCGTAATGGCGTCCATGGTGGGCGTTATCGGGGCGGAAATCGTCACCTTCGGCCTTATCGCGCTGCCGGAGATGCTGGCCAGAAAGTATGACGACAAGCTCGCCCTGGGGAGTATCGCGGCGGGAGGCGGTCTTGCTACCCTCATTCCCCCGAGCGTTGTATTCATTGTCTATGGCATGACCGCAGGGGTCTCGGTAGGCGAACTGTTCCTCGCCGGCATGCTGCCCGGCGTCCTGTTGGCCGTCATTTTCGTACTCTACGTCGTCTGGCGCTGCTGGCGCCATCCGGAAGCCGCCCCACTGGCCACCGACGAAGAGCGGAACATGCCGCTGTCCGAAAAACTCGCCACCCTTAAAGAACTGATTATGCCGCTTTTGATCGCGGCAGGCGTTCTCGGTTCGATTTACGCGGGGATTGCCACCCCCTCGGAAGCCGCCGGGGTGGGAGTCATCTTTTCCCTTCTAGCAGCACTCATCAACAGGCGTTTTTCCTTGAAGATGATCGGGGAGTGCCTTTCCGAAACGCTTCGCATCAGCTGCATGCTCACATGGCTTTTCTTCGGCGCCCAGACCATTATCGGCGCTTATACCCTGGCCGGGGGCACTACTTTTGTGACCAACTCCCTCAAAGCCATGAATCTCGGGCCCTGGGGGACTATCATCTTCATGCAGCTCATCTGGGTCTTTCTGGGCTGTTTCCTCGATTGGATCGGCATTCTTTTTCTTACCGTGCCCATCTTTTTGCCTATCATACTGGACTTTCATTTCGATCCGATATGGTTCGGGGTCGTCTACTGCATGAATATGCACATTGCCTACCTGTCGCCCCCGTTCGCGCCATCTGCCTTCTATATGAAGAGCATCACGCCGCCCAAGGTCACAATGGGCCAGATTTATGCGGCGACCATGCCCTATCTCTGGCTGACTGTTGCGGCAACCGTCGTCGTGACGGCCTGCCCCTGGTTGTCGATCTGGCTGCCGAAGCTGTTGCTGAGGCATTAGGAGGTATTCCGGTCAAGGGCTCGCAGTTGTGAAATCCCGGGGACTTTCAAGATGGAGGAAAAAATGAACCGATTATTTCTTTTGGTATCTATGCTTTTCCTGAGTCTGACAGTTGCATGCGGAACCGTCAACGCCGCAGACCAGATCGTCCTCAAACTCGGCCACATCACTGCGCCGAACGGCATGCTCGACAAGAAGGCCCAGAAATTTGCCGAAATCGTCGATCAGAAATCCGGCGGCAAAGTCAAGATCGAAATCTACCCGGCTCAACAACTCGGGAACATCAAAGAAATCCTGCAGGGCTTGTCGATGGGTACCATCGACATGGGCATGGAAGCGGAAAGCTTCATGGATGCCTTCGACAAGGACTACACCATCTTCGGAACCCCGTTCATGTTCACGAGAGAAGAACTGGTCAAGAGCACCTTTCTGCTGGAAGTACGTGACCGGGTACGAAAAAAGACAAACATCCGCACTCTTCCGGGGTTCGCATTCCGTCCGGCTGTCCATCTCTGGACCCAAAAGCGCCAGATCATGCTCCCTGAAGAACTGAACGGAATAAAGCTACGCGTCTGGCAGTCCAAAGCGCTGGTCGATACGTGGAACAAGCTGGGTGCTACCGCGGTCCCGCTTCCCTGGGGCGAAGTCTACATGGCGCTCAGCCAGAACGTCGTAAACGGAATGGTCCACAATATCGTGCAGATCAGGGACGAAAAGTTCTTTGAACAGCTCAATTTCTGCACCAAGCTGGACTGGGTGAACCTCTATGATGTCACCTGGATCAGCGATCAGAAATACGCCTCGTTTCCCGCCGAGGTGCAGAAGATCCTGAGCGATGCTTCGCAGGAAGCCGCCGACTGGTTCGTGGCCTACGGGCAGAGCCTGGAGGCGGAAGCACAGAAAGAGTGTGAAAAAGCCGGCATCGTTTTCAAGGACGGTGACCGCCCTCAGTGGGTAAAGAAGGCGGCAACGGCCTATCCCGATCTTGAAAAGGCAGGGCTCTGGTCCGACGGCCTTCTAAAGAAACTGGGCAAGTAGCTTTTCCGGGGCCGGGCGGACTCATTCCGTACCGGCCCTTTCGTTTTCGGAGATTTTTCATGATCGCATCTCTGAACAAGCTCGTTGAAAAAGCGCTTTTCTGGTCCATCGCGGTCATTCACGGCGTTATCGCTGCCGTGCTCTTCGCCGGGGTGGTGACACGCTACGTCTTCAATGCCCCCCTCTTCTGGAGCGAGGAAATCTGCATCCTTGCGCTCGTCTGGATTACTTTTCTCGGCGGGGCGGTCCTGGTGCGCCAGGATAAGAATATCTGCATCACGGTCTTTACGGATCACCTGTCTGCCAGGATGAAGCGACGGATCGAACTGGTGAATCACCCGATTATCATCGTGTGCCTGGTAGTAATGATCGTGCAGAGCTGGAGACTCACCGAAAGACTTTCGCTCAGCACGACCCCGGCCCTGCGGATGAATGAATCCTGGTTCGGGGTGTCTCTGCTTATCGGGTTCGTGGTGATGCTTTTCTACCAGGTGCAGCGGTTTATAGCGCAGCTTCGGAACCGGACCGCCTTTCCCGACCAGGCCGTGTGCAGCGCCGAGGAAAAGACGGGGGAGGTGTGTAACCTGTGAACGCACTGGTCCTGATTTCCGTTCTCCTTCTGCTGATGGCGATGCGAATACCGGTCGTTTTTTCGCTCCTGCTGTCAAGCCTTTTTTATCTGGTCGTTTTCAAATCCATACCGCTCATCGTTTTGGCCCACCGCATGATGGGAAGCCTGGAATCGTTTCCGCTCCTGGCCCTTCCCCTCTTCATCCTTGCGGCCGATATCATCAACGTAGGCAAAACTTCGGAGGAAATGTTCAAGTTTGCGCGTTCCCTTGTGGGACACCTTCGCGGTTCCATGGGCCATGTGATTGTAGTCGCTTCGATGATCTTTGCGGGAATCTCCGGAACCATCACGGCCGAAGCCGCCGGGCTGGGCAAGCTGGAACTTCCCCTCTTGCAAAAGGCGGGCTTCGACAAACCATTTTCCGTAGGCCTGATATCTTCTTCGTCCATTATCGGTCCGATCATTCCCCCCAGCGTTCAAATGATCCTCTACGCCATGATCGCCGAGCAGTCGGTCGGGCGCCTCTTTATCGGCGGGGTCATTCCGGGCTTCATCATGGGCGTATGCCTGATGATCATGGTCTATATCTATGCGGTAAAAAGGAATTACCCGCGCAGCGCAAAGCGGGCGAGCCTGTCTGAAATACTCGGGACCCTGAAGACATCGGCCCCGGCGCTGGCGACCCCGGCCATCATTCTCGGCGGCATCATGACCGGCATTTTCACGCCGACCGAGGCGGCGGTTGTTGCGGTTGCCTACGCCCTGTTCATTTCCTTTTTCGTGTACAAAACGCTTACCCTTCGCCAACTTCCCCAACTGCTTTTCGGCTCGGCGGTCATGACATCCCTCATCCTGGTCATCATGGGCGCGGCTTCGGTTTTCGGTTGGGTAGTGACCATGGAAAACATTCCCGTCCTGGTCAAAAACACCCTGATGTCCGCCACCGACAAGCAGTGGGTTATCCTGCTTATCTTGAACATTGCATTTCTCGTTGCCGGCTGTTTTTTCGACATCTGTGCAATCATACTGGTGCTGACGCCCATGATCCTTCCAGTCCTCCAGGCTTTCCACATCGACATGGTACACTGGGGCGTGGTCGAGGTGCTTAACGTTTGCATCGGCTTCCTTACCCCGCCATTCGGCGTCGGGCTTTTCATCATGGCGGACATGGCGGAAATGAGCGTGTCGGAAGTCATCAAGGCGTGCTCACCGTTTCTTATCCCTCTGCTCGTATCGCTCGGCCTCATAACCTACATCCCATCCCTGGTAACGTGGCTGCCGAAGCTGGTCTTCGGCTAGCAACAGCCCATCGGCGAAAGCAAAACGGCCCTGCGGATTTTCCGCAGGGCATTTCCTGCCCGATCTTCTGCTCCACCCTTGTGAAGAGAGCCGAATCTTTCACCAAAAAAATTAAACTTGTTCGCGAATAATTCCGAAAAGAGACAGAAGAGGTATTTTCTAGTCGCGAACATTGAGGGGAGAAGTATGGAAATCGATCGTGGGATAAAGATTCTGCTGGTAGAAGACTCCAAAATGACCCGGAAGCTTGAGTTGAAGGTCCTCAACGAGCTTGGTTTCAATAACGTGGTCGAAGCGGATGATGGAGACTCGGCCATCGCGAAGCTGGGCCAGCACGGGGACATACGCCTGATAATAAGCGACTGGAATATGCCCGGGAAGGACGGCTTCGAACTGCTCAAGTGGGTGCGCGCGGCAGATGGGAACACGAAGGTCATCCCTTTCGTGATGGCCACTGCGAGGGGGGAAAAGAAAGAAAACGCCAGGGCAGCCGAGGCCGGCGTTACGAGCATGATAACCAAGCCTTTCGGCCCTCCGGAACTCAATGCCGTCATCGAGAAGATCTTCGGCGGAGCGGAGGCGAAAGAAGCGGTGGAAAAACCGGAGCGCCCCCGTCTTTCCGATTCCGGCAAATTGCTGCTCAACGTCGCCCATATCCAGATTACGGACCACCTCGGCCTCGGCGTTCTGAAAAACCTTATCGCTACCAATAAGGTCGCTCCCAGCCACTTCGATCTTCAGACCCGGTGCATGGGAGGCTGGAACCCGGTGCAGCAGGCGCTGGAGAACGGCGAAGTGGATGCTGCTTTCGTACTGGCGCCCATAGCTATGGATCTTTTCGGATTCGGGGTGCCCATAAAGATGGTGCTTCTTGCGCACAAGAACGGCAGCATCTGCGTCCGCAAGAAAACCGCATCCAGGATGTCGCTCCAGGAGCAGTTCATAAACAAATGCTTCTATATTCCCCATACGATGTCCGTGCACCATATGCTCTCGCACATGTTCCTGAGGGAAATCGGGTTGAATCCGGGCGTGCAGGGCCAGCCCGGAGTCAATGTCAGCTTCGAGGTCGTCCCCCCGGTCAAGATGCCGGAGATGCTGGCTAACAATCCCGACGCGTGCGGATTCATGGTCGCCGAACCGATGGGAACGAAAGCAATCGCGGCGGGAGCCGCCAGCCAGCTGTTCCTCACAGGTGAGTTGTGGGAAAACCATCCCTGCTGCGTCCTCGCCGTAAGAGACGAGATCATACAGGACCATCCGGAGGCGCTGCAGGAATTCACGAATATGCTCGTCCAGGCAGGCGATTTCATCCGCCAGCGCCCGGAAGCCGCGGCGGAAATAGCATTGGATTTCCTCGACCCAAATAAGTCCCTGGGCTTGAAAATGCCCATCCTCAGGTCCGTTCTGACGGAAGCCAAGGGCATCAGAACGAGCGATCTGCTTCCCGCCCCGGAAGATTTCGACCGGATTCAGCAATACATGGTCAACGAGATGGGAGCCGGCGGCATCATCGATGTCGGCAAGTTCGTCGATACGCGATTTGCCGAAATCGCCTGCAAGGGTACATCGGCCCCGAAGCGCAAGTCCTCCATGCGCGACGTACCGAAGGCGGTTTATGACATCATGGAGAGACAGAAGGGAGGCGCAACGGCAAAAGACATGCTGGGCAAGGAAGGAAAATACCTCTTCTTCTCCCTCGACGACCAGGAATACGGGATCGAGATCTTCTCGGTAAAGGAAGTGATCCGGATGATGCCGGTGAGAACCGTGCCCCAGACTCCCGCCTTTATGCGGGGCGTCATCAATCTCAGGGACAAGGTCATTCCGATCCTGGACCTCAGGATAAAATTCGGCAGGGCCGACCGTGAGTACGGCGAAAGGGCCTGCATCATCATACTGGAAATCCAGGGAGAAGACAGGCTGTTCCATTTCGGCATTGCCGTCGACTCCGTTTCCGAGGTCATCACCATCAAGGCGAGTGATACAGAGGAGGCGAAGTTCCTGGCGGGCTCCAATACGAATTACATCCTTGCCATGGCGAAGATCAACAACACGGCGAAAATTCTGCTCAATGCCTCCAGGCTTTTCAACGATTCCGAAACTGAGCTGATCCGGCGGGTAGCATAGGCCCCATATCGCGAAAGCCGGATGACATTTCCAAACAGTCCCCCTCTTACAGGGGGGACTGCCCCTCCTGAACATCTTTCGATTATGCATGTAATGAAAGTGAAATGCCGGGATCGTTCACGGTAGTGGTTGACTTGGCGCCGTTAAGGTGTATATACACCTTGACCCGGATATGCCGCGCCGACCGGGAGTAACCCTGATCCGCGGTCCGGAGCAAACGAAACGAACGGGACCGGTATTTATGGCAAACGACACGGACATCCTGGACGCTGCAAAATGCAGGCAGATAGGGCAGAACTGCGCGTGCTACAACCTGAGGCGGGCCGCCCGCGCCACCACGCGGCTCTATGACGATTTTCTGAGGCCCAGCGGCCTGAGATCCACCCAGTATTCCGTACTCGTGGCCGCGACCCTGCGAGGGCCCGTCACGGTGTCGAAACTCGCCGATCTGACGGTGACCGAACGTACGACGCTCACCCGGAACCTGACCGTCCTCGAAAAGAACGGGCTCATCCTCATCGAATCGGGCCGGGACCGCAGGGAGCGCCAGGTAGCCATCACCGAAAAGGGCCGACAGGCGCTGGCTGCGGCCACGCCCCTGTGGGAAGCCGCCCAGGCGCAAATCGAGAATGGACTCGGCGGCGATCGTATGAACAGCCTGCTGAAAGACCTGTCCGAGATTATCTCTCTTGCCCACAAGACCCCCTGATTCAAATCCACTTCAATCGAATTGGTCCAAAGGAAGGCAATCGTACACCGAAGCCGCGAGCCGGCAGAGGCGCCCCCGGTGCAACATGGAAAAGATATCGGCCGCAAACGGCCGCCTGAGAAAAACAAGGAAGCACTATGTCGAAGCTATTCGAAGAAACGAAGATCAAAAACCTGGTACTCCCCAACCGGTTTATCCGCTCCGCTACATGGGAGGGAATGGCAACCGGCGACGGGACCTGTACCCAACAGCTAATGGACTACATGGTGCAGCTTGCCCGAGGAGGAGTAGGACTCATCATCACCGGCCATGCGTACGTGAGCCCTGAAGGAAAGGCGAGCTTCCGGCAACTGGGCGTCAACAGCGACGACCAGATCCCAGGTTTGAAAAATATGACCGCGGCCGTGCATGCAGCGGGCGGCAGGATCGTTTTACAGATAGCCCATGCGGGGTGCCAGGCGGTCAGGGAAGTCCGGCAGGATGCCGTGGGACCGTCCGTCATGACCGACAACCACGGTCCGCTCAATCGGGAGATGACCACTGAAGATATAAGCAACATTGTCGAAGCGTTCGGCAGGGCCGCAACCAGGGCGGAGAAGGCAGGCTTCGACGGAGTCCAGCTTCACGGCGCCCATGGCTACCTGATGAGCCAGTTCCTTTCGCCCTTTTTCAACAAGAGACAGGACGAATACGGCGGAAGCCTGGAAAACAGGGTTCGCATCGTTCTCGAAGTATTGAAGAACATCAAAGGCCGGGTGCGCGCGGATTTTCCCGTAATGATGAAGATGAACGCTCAGGATTTTGTCGAAGGCGGCATGAGCGCCGAGGAGGCCGTCAGGGTCGCCGCGATTCTCGCCGAAGCCGGGATGGACGCCATTGAGATGAGCGGAGGAACAACCTATTCGGGAAAATTCGCTCCGGTGAGGAGATGCAAAATCGATTCCGAGGGGCAGGAAGTCTTCTACCGGACTGAAGCCGGGCAATTCAAGAAGACTGTGCACATACCGCTGATGCTCGTCGGCGGCATCCGTTCTTTCGAGGTGGCGGAAAAGCTGGTGGACGAGGGCACAGCCGACTACATCTCGCTGAGCCGCCCTCTCATCCGGGAACCCGATCTTATCAACCGGTGGAAGTCCGGCGACCACGGGAAGTCGCCCTGCGCTTCGGACAATCTCTGCTTCCGTCCCGGAATCGGCGGCGAAGGGATTTATTGCGTGGTGGAGAAGAGGCAAGGGCAGTCAGAGGAGAAATAAAGGCGCGAGCGCTTCAATGCAAAGGCCGGAGAATGCGAATTTTGTGATCTGTCAAAACGACAAAGCAACTTACCCAATCATCCGGTATTCTCTGCTCTGAAAATCTCTTCAACCTTACGGAAAAGCGCTTCCCAGCCAGGACTTCGAAGCCGGACCAGGATGATTCCGGAGTGGGAGCCAGGCTGAAAACGACGGCGATCGGAAAAATCAAGGTCCTGGGTAACCAGGAGGCGCTTTTCCTCTTGAGCTACAGACCATAACTCATCATCTTTAACGCCGCTGAGCTTTTGAGAATAGACGGCCTCAACATCGTTGCCCATATCGGCAAGCAATGCAGCCAACCTCACAGGCATGTTTTCATCAAGTTTGATTCTCATGCGACCTTCGGAACACCCGGAACAGGCAAATCTTCTGCGGCAGAAGCAGCCGCGAATGCTATTACGGCCATCACCTGTTCTTCTGTAAGCGTTGGAAAATCCATAAGGATTTCCTCGATGCCGGCTCCCTCCGCCAGACTGGCAAGGAGGGTGCGGAGGGTAACCCGAGTGCCTGCAATAACAGGTTCGCCGCCACAGATGTGCGGATCGCGAATAATGAATTTTCGGAAATCCATACCATTCCCTTCCGATGACGATTTCCATCGTCTTTTTAAAGGGTTCAGGCCTTGCTTATCCCTTTGTCCAGCATAGCACACTTCCCTTCCAATCCCTACACATTGCTAGCTCGTGTGGTTGGGTGAGGTGCTGTGTTGTTATAATCCGTGGTCCAGGCCCATAACGGTTCCGATTATCCGCGAGCGGAGAAACGGAACCCTGGTAATCTTCGGAAGGAAGAACTTGCGGCCCATGCGGAAAAGCACGGACTCCGAGGAAGCAGCGCGGGACAGAAACTCCACTTTTCGAACGACCCTCCGGTCCACAGGCCGCCGGAGCCGGTCATAGTCGGCCAACCGATTTTCCCGCACGAGTTTGGCGAACACCCACGCGTCCTCCAGGCCAAGGTTCATGCCGCGCGCCCCGACTGGCGAGTGGATATGGGCCGCATCCCCCGCCAGGTAGACTCCCCCGGACGCCATGGTCGAGACGATCCGGTGGGAAATGTGAAAGCTCGAGTTCCAGACGGGCGGGCCGGCCTGCTCGGCCAGCACCAGGTGCGACAAAGGTTCGGGACGGTTGCTGATCACCCTCCAGACCGGATTTCCGGGCCGGCTTTCCAGTTCCGGATCGACCACCCGGATCATGAACAGAAATGCTCTGTTTTCTACAAAGAAGACGTGCGCACGATCTTCCGACAGGGTTGTTTTCAGGGGCGCATCGGCCAGGTGCCATGCTTCGGCAAACGATGACCCCGGAAACTCGATCCCGAGTTGCTGGCGCACGGTGCTGTGAGCCCCATCCGCCGCCAGAAGCCACGGGCACATGACTACCTCCGGGGGACCGCCTGTCGAACGCTCCATCAACGCTTCGATCCGCCCCGCCACTCTGCGGCAATCCACCAGCTTCTTTCCGCGCTCGATCATGCCCCCTGCCGACTCGAATGCCCGAGCAAGCAACCGCTCCGTGGCCGCCTGCGAAAGCGCGAGCATGAACGGGTATTCCGGGTGCGCTCCTGCAAACGGCAGGACCGCGACTTCCCTTTCCCGCCTGTAAAACCGGGCGCCCCGAATGGGCTTCCCCAGCTTCAGCATCTGCCGGCTGAGCCCCGTCGGTTCGAGGATTTCGAGCGTGCGTGGGTTGACCGCGAGCGCCCGGGATTCCCGGGACGGCTCGTCATGCATCTCGACAACCCGCACGGCCTGCCCCTGCGCTGCCAGAAACAGCGCCGCCCCAAGGCCCACCGGACCGGCCCCGACAATAATCGGAGTATCTGCCTGATTCATCCTGTTCATCATCCTTTGAAGATAAGGAGGCTACGGCGTGAAAACATGCTTGGTGGACTATGGCGTATGCGTCTGCCCGGGGTCCGACACTCCCCTGAGTGATTACTTTTATTTGGAATCAGCAACCCGTTAAAGGAAACAGGGAGAAAAAACTGCATTCTCGTAACCGGGGCTGCGGGCGAGTGGGCGCAGTTGGTCGCACCGTCGTGGAGATTCTTCGCCGACGATGTTCCTTTCGGACGGTGGAAAGTACCTTATGAGCTTTCCGGGATAGAACGATCTTCTTCAACTGCCCTGTCGTTTTCAAACAGAACCCGCATCGGTTCCGGCATTGGCGCCTCCACGGTTTTCGGACCGTTCCCGTCCCGCGGTTGGAAGGTGAGCGTACGGGAATGCAGCGCAAGCCGGTCAAATCCTCTATTTTGCCGGAGGTAGTTTATTGCGCGCGTGGAACCGTAGCGGGCATCCCCGACAACCGGGTGGCCGGCCAGCTTCGCATGCCGCCGGATTTGGTGCGTGCGGCCCGAAAGAGGTTCGATTTCGACCATCGTATAATGCGTGCCGGATTCCAGGACATGATACCTGGTAAGGCTTTCCTGGAGGTCCCCGGAACCCTCGGGATTATTGCGCCCGCCGGCGTTCTTTGAGAGCGGCCACCGCCACATCTCCCAGGAATCGCTGCCCGGCGGATTTGTAAGTATGCCGTGCAATATGGCAACATACCGCTTGGCCACCTTGTGCGACTCGAACTGGTATGAGAAGAATCGGAACATATCCCTGCTGACAGCCAGCAGAATGACGCCGCTAGTCTCCCGGTCCAGCCGATGGACGGGATGGACCCCGAAACCGGGGTCCATGGCTGCCTGCTCCCGGACGGCAGCATCCTTCAGGATATGGGCGGAAACCAGCGAGCAGAGATCTCCTCCGGGTTCGTTGTGCACGCTCATCCCGGCGGGTTTGTCCACCACCAGCCAGCCCTTTCCGACGGCAAGCAGAGGTATGGAAACCCGGCCCGTGTCGGTTATTTTCGCCGTACTCTTTTTCAAGGTCTTCTTCCTGTTCACTGTATTCCTTTGGGGCATCGCCGCTTTTTACCCGAATTGTATCACAGGCGCGCAGCCATTCTCTATCACCCTGCTATTTCATGAACAACAGGTAGGGAGTATTGACGATCAGAAAGACGTCGAGAAAGATAAGACCGAAGACTTCAGAGACAGATGTCGCGTGACGGATTGCATACTCCCGTTCTCTCGTATAGAATTCGCCGGACCAGGGAAAGAAACGGCCTGTTCTTCCTCTTTTGCAAAATGGTTGCAGCATTGAATGTCAGCTTCCTATTAACGGGAAAGTGCCAATGGATATCGAAACCATCAGGCTCGAACTGGAATCTCTCGGAGACCCGGGAGATGCCGCTTTTCTGCAGCGCTACTTTAAAACCGGCCCCGGGCAATACGGAGAGGGCGACATCTTCCGCGGGATACGGGTGCCCGTGCTGCGCAAGCTGTCACGGAAATACGAAATTCTTCCCGTCGATCTGGTCGAGTGCCTGCTGGGGTCGGAATATCACGAGGACCGGCTGACGGCGCTCCTGATCCTCATACGCCGGTTTTCAAAGGCCGGCGACGTCGAAAAGGAAAGAATCTATAATATCTACCTGGCAAATACCCGCCACATCAATAACTGGGACCTGGTGGACGTTTCGGCGGGACATATCGTCGGCGGCATGCTGGTCCACCGGGACCGGAGTTTCCTCAGGCAACTCGCCGTGTCGCGCATCCTGTGGGAAAGGCGCATCGCAATCATGGCCACCTCCCACTTCATCAGGTCCGATGATTTTGCCGACACACTGGAAATTGCCGGAATTCTCCTTCACGACCCGGAAGATCTCATCCACAAGGCGGTGGGATGGATGCTCCGGGAGGTGGGCAAACGCAACATCGAGGTCGAAGAAGCTTTCCTGGCGGGCGTCTACGAGCGCATGCCCCGGACCATGCTGCGGTATGCTGTCGAAAGATTCCCGGAACACCGGAGGAAAGCGTACCTGAGAGGAGAGATCGCCTTCCGCCGTTAAGGCAGTACCGCAAGGGGGCGCATCATCTCGTTGTCCTCATGCTGCAGGTTGTGGCAGTGCCAGACATACTTCCCCCGGGTGGGGTCAAGGATAAAGATTGCAACCTGCCCCGGGACTGCCCGGCCCGCTAAGCGGGGCGGCCTTCCTGACAAACCCGCGTCGATCCATTCTTTTCCGTCCCTTGAAAGAAGCTGACAGGAACACCCATCGTTTCCGTTACGAGATAAAGCCAGGCATTAAGCTCATTCGTTTCTCATCTTTGTCAAGGAGTCGAATTGCACTGAAGGTGCACTCCCATGCCAATCCAGCTCACGAACGCATTTCTCTAGAATCGAACGAGAAGACAGGATCGACGCCGCCGTCAGAAGATGCCAAAGATATCCAGAGAAGGATCAAGAAGAGGCAGCATCATGCCGATTACAGGGAATGGCAATGTATTTGCCTGCCTGTTCCGCAGTTTGCATCTGCCCGCTCCGATGATAGTCGGATGATCGACCACGAAAAGGATTACACTCATGCTGAATAAGTCGAAAGTCGCATCACTGCTCTTCTGTGCAGTTCTCGTCTTTCTTTCTGCCGGGAAACTCCCTGCCGCCGACGTAGCTGACCCGGTTTACAAAGCGGCTGTCC
>JAEZXS010000243.1 GCA_023442755.1 Pseudomonadota bacterium
GTTCAAGGCGGGGTATCCTTCCATCAACATCACCCTGAAGATCGGGGGCAGCGGGTCGGTCGTGCAGTTGCTTCTGGACGGGAGCGTCGAGTTCGGGGTGATCGGCGCGAAATGGGACGACAGGCGCATAACGATGGAGGAGGTGTATTCCGACGAACTGGTGCTGGTCGTTTTCCCCGGCCATCCCTGGGAGTCCCGCGAATATGTGGAAACGGAGGAGCTTGCCGGGGCGCCGTTCATACTTCGCGAAAGAGGATCGGGGACCAGGCTGGTCATGTCCCAGGCGCTCGATGCAACGGGATTTTCCACCTCGCGGCTGAACGTCGTGGCGGAGATGGGGAGCACCGAAGCCGTGCGGCAGGCGGTCAAGGCAAAGATCGGGGCGGCGATACTTTCCGCTTACGCGATCAAGGACGACGTCGCAAACGGTTCGCTCTGCACGGTTCCGCTTCGGGACCTGCGGATACTTCGGCCGTTTTACCTGGTGCATAGGAAAAACAGGGAGCTTTCCCCGCTCTGTTCGGCTTTTCTCGAACACCTGCGCGCCGACTCAACTGGGAAGGGCTAGGTTCGTGGAAGAGGCTTTCAGCCTCGCAGACCGTTGAAAAAGCCCCCAATCCGTCACCCCGACGAACCCCGGATCGGGTCCGGGGCAGGCATCGGGGTCCAGAAGTGCTTGAAATCACTGGATCCAGGCTTTCGCCGGAACGACGATCACGATGATTTTAGAGTTTGTCATCAATCTGAGAGGCTTTCAGCCTCGATGCTTGATCTCAAATCGCTATATGAAATTGCCAAACCATGGGGTTGAAAATGGATATCGAGAAACTGGATTGCCGGGGGATGGCATGTCCCAACCCGGTTCTGCAAACAAAGGAACTGATAGAGAACAAAAATCCCGGGCGGCTTTCCATCCTGGTGGACAACCCGGCCGCGCGTGAGAACGTCAGCCGGTTTCTGGGCCGATGCGGGTTCACGGTAAACGTATCGGAAGAGGGCGGAATCTTCGAAGTTGCCGGCTCCCGGAGCGATGCCGAACCCTGCCGGGTCTTCGAGGAAGAAGTCTGTTCGCCGAACTCGCGCAAAATCCTTGTCCTGCTTGGAACGGAGAGCCTTGGCCGCGGGGATGAGGAACTCGGCCGAAAGCTCGTCGTTAACTTTCTGATGACACTCAAGGAAATGGGGCAGGAACTCTGGAAACTGGTCCTGGTAAACGGCGGGGTGAAACTCACCGTGGACGGGGCAGTTCCTCTGCCCGCGCTTCAGGAACTGGAAAAGAGCGGGGTGGAGGTGCTGGTTTGCGGCACATGCCTCGGCCACTTCGGGCTTCTCGAAAAGAAGAAGGTGGGCGAGACGACCAATATGCTCGACATCGTCACCTCCATGCAGCTTGCGGACAAGGTGATAAGCCTGACATAGAGCGGAAAACGGCGTCACCGCAGGGAACGCGGAGAAGAAAACAGTTTCTGTGCCTCCTGCGGTGAGAGCCTTTTGCGAGATACACAACTGAGGGGAGCCGAGGCAATTTATCTTGCAGGGCTGATGGTTTAGCAGTTGAATATCTGTTTTCTCTTTAGGTATAGTGCGAACAAATAACGGTATTCTGGCCAGTCGAATTGCGGGTAATCGCCGCCGAGAATTTACGGCGTTGGCAATTGTTCCTGTTGGTTGTAAGCGGAGAACCTCGTATGCCCCCCAGAGACACAGAACCACTCCAGATGGACAGGATCCCCGAGATCATTGTCAACAGCATCCCCATCGGAATCCTTTTCGCCACTCCGGACAATATTCTCAGGTTCATGAACAAAACCTATGCAGATTATCTCGGGATAGACGCGAGGGACTACGTCGGCAGGCCCATCACGGAATGTATCCCCGAATCGCGGCTCTACATCGTCATGGGGTCCGGCCAGGCCGAGATGGGCGATCTGGGGCCCATAACGACGAGAAAAGGCAAGATCAACCTCATCGTGAACCGGCTTCCCGTTTTCGGGGAAGACGGGAAGGTGATCGGCGGCATCTCCCAGTCTCTTTTCGGTGACCCCTGCGAATTGAAAGCGGTTGCCAAGCGCATAGAATCCCTGGAGCAGAAGGTATCTCTGATCAATTTGAAAATCGGCAGCGCCCTGTCCGCGCGGTACAGCCTTTCGGACATCAAGGGACAGAGCCCCGCCATTCATAAGGCGAAGGAACGCCTCTCCCGGTATGCCAAAACGGATTCCCCGGTCCTGATAACCGGTCCGACGGGAATCGGCAAGGAACTCTTCTCCCATGCGCTCCACCAGGAAAGCTACCGGTCGGACGGTCCTTTCGTCAGCATCAACTGTGCGGCCATCCCGCCCGATCTTCTCGAATCGGAACTGTTCGGCTATGTGCCCGGCGCCTTTACGGGGGCCCGCAAGGAAGGAAAGATCGGCCTGATAGAACTGGCCGACAAGGGGACCCTGTTCCTGGACGAGATCGGCGACATGCCGCTGTCGGCGCAGGCGAAACTGTTGCGCGTCCTGGAAGAAAAGATCGTGTGCAGGCTGGGCAGCACGCGCAGCAACCAGGTGGATTTCCGGCTCGTCGTCGCAACCAACCGGAAATTGAAATCGATGATACAGGAAGGCAAATTCCGGGAAGACCTGTATTACCGCTTCAGCACGATGACCATCACGATTCCTCCCCTGAGCGAAAGGAAGGAAGACATTCCCATCCTGGTGCGGCACATGCTGGAGCGGTTCGGAAAGAGCTTCGTAGGCTGCTCCGGCCCGGCAATGAACGCGCTTATCCAATATGGCTGGCCCGGGAATATCCGGGAGCTGAAAAACGTCATCGAGAGTTCGCTGAGTGTTTGCAGGAACAACGTGATAGACATCATCGACCTTCCGCCCGATATCATGAGCGGAGCAAAGAACCTCTCATCTGCGACTCCCCTGCACCGTGATGCCGACGACACCGGGAATTTGCCTCTTTCCAAGTTTCGGCATGACAACGAAAAGCTCCTCATCATGGAAACCCTGAAGGAGAACGACTGGAATATCGCCCGTTCGGCCAAGCTGCTGAAGGTTTCCCGGGCAACACTCTACGAAAAGCTCAAAAAGTACCGCATTGTGAGAAACGCCGTTTGAATCTTACCGCTTCCCGGTTTTGGGTTCCGACGGTGCACGCGCCTTCGCATGTCTGAAAATCCAGACATGTCAGGGTTTCTTTACAGTCACCAATCCGGTCATATTTTATCCGCCGTCAGGCGCTTCCTACTCGCCATTCCCTGAACGAATCCCGGTTTAGCCTGTTTTTTCGCCCGAAAAACCCAGTGTCAGGTAGGGAATTGCCCTCCGATCGGGTTCAATACTGTTTTATCCATATATTACGGTATCTTGCATTGAATGGCATATTCGGTGCACTGCCAGGTCTCCGTCTCCCAATACGATCAGCAGGCATCAGCGTGAAGGAGGATACATGGCAGGCCAAAAACAGATTCTGGTCATAGGCGCTTCAGCGGCGGGCATGAGATCGGCGTCGCGGGCGAGGAGGAGAGATCAGGCAGCGCGGATAACGGTGCTGGAGAAAGCCAAGGACATATCCTATGCAGCATGCGGCATTCCGTTCTTCCTGGCCGGAGAGACCGAGATGCGGGGGCTGACGACGACCCAGATAGGGATAGATCGCAGCCCTCTGTTTTTCAAGAAAATCAAAGATATCGACGTCCACATCCGCACGGCTGCGACGAAGATAGACCGCGACAAAAAGACCGTGGAGGCCACGAGGCTGGATACCGGCGAGGAGTTGGTTTTCCCGTACGACCGGTTGGTGCTGGGCCTTGGCGCCCTGCCTATAGTGCCCCCGATTCCCGGAATCAACATGCGGGGGGTATTTTGCTGCAGGAACCTGGAGGATGCGTCCGCGGTTGCCGACTGCATGGCCCGGAGCAAGAAGCGCAAGGCCGTGATCATCGGCGGCGGGCTCATCGGCCTGGAACTGCTCGAACCTCTCGTGATCAACGGGTTCACGGTGTCGGTGGTCGAGGCCAAAGAGCATCTCGCTTCCGCGATCCTCGATTTCGACATGTCGGAGCTTATCGAGAATTACCTCACCAGCCTCGGCGTAGGCGTTTACCTCAACGAGCAGGTCAGGTGTCTCAACGGCAGGGATAATCGCGTCGAGAGTGTCGTCACCAGTGAACGGGAACTTCCTGCCGACCTGGTCATTGTCGCAGCGGGTATCCGGCCGAACGTGCAGATCGCCAGGGAAGCGGGCCTGGAAATCGGACCTCTCGGCGGCCTGGTCGTAAACGATTACATGCAGACATCCGACCCGGACATCTACGCGGCGGGCGACAGCATCGAAACCAATGACCTGATGAGCGGAAAGATGGTCATCTGTCCGATGGGCTCCGTGGCCAACAAGCAGGGCCGGGTCATAGGGGACAACCTCACGGGGGGGAAGACCAAGTTCCAGGGCGTCACACGGACTGTCGTGGCGCGGGTCTTCAACTTCAACGTGGGCCGGACCGGGCTCTCTACGGAAGAGGCAAAGCGCCTCGGCTACGATGTCGATTACGTTATCAACCCAAACGTGGACAAGCCCCACTACCTGAAGTCGGTCAGACACTTCATCATGAAAATGATGGCCGACCGCAAGACCCGCCGCATACTGGGCGTCCAGTGCGTGGGAACGGGCGAGCTGGTCAAGCGTATCGACGTCTCCGCCTCTTCGATTACCTTCGGGGCGACGGTGGACCAGGCGGCCGATATCGACCTCGGATACGCTCCCCCCTTCAGTGCGGCAATCGACAACTTTACCGAGACGGCAAACATGATGCGTAACAAGCTGGACGGCCTTGCCGAGTTCATCCACCCCTCGGAGGTCAAGGAGAAACTCCAGCGGGGCGACGACTTCATCATGGTCGATATCCGGCCCGAATTCGAAAAGAAGATGGAACAGGCGCGAATCCCGCTGCAGTGGGTGGAACTGCCCTGGCTTCGAAGACTTCCCGGGTGGGACCTCAGGGAAAGAATGGACGAACTCGACCGGGACCAGGATATCGTCATCTTCTGCAGGGGCGGTGTGCGGACGTTCGAAGCATATTGCACGATGAAGGGGGCGGGTTTCAAACACGTGAGAATCCTGGACGGTTCGACCGACTTCTGGCCCCAGCTGTTTGTCTATTGCCAGTCGGTTTACGAGAGCAGGACGGGAAAGACAGCCCCGTCTGCCTCAGTCGCATGAGAAAAGGAGCAAATCGGTGAGTGAAGCAAGAAGATTTCAGATGCCGGCCGTAATCCATTTCGGAACCAATGCAGCAGCTCAGGCCGGTCCCGAGGCAAAGCGCCTCGGCTCAAAAGCACTGGTGGTAACGGATGCCGCACTTCTTCGAACAGGAACGGCCAAACCCGTACTCGACTCCCTGGCGGGTTCGGGGATCGGGGTGACCGTGTACGACGGCGTCGTTACCGAGCCCACCCTCCACAACGTGGACGAAGGGCTCAACCTCGTTCGGCAGCACAAGTGCGACCTGGTCATAGGGGTGGGGGGAGGCAGTTGCATCGACACGGCAAAAGCGGTGTCGATCATGTCCGCCAATCCCGGTTCGTTCGGCGACTACCGGGGCTTTGACAAGTTCCCCTCGCCGGGTCTGCCAATCATGGCGGTTCCCACCACTGCCGGCACCGGCAGCGAGGCGACCTTTCAGTCCGTCATCACCGATACGGAACACAACATCAAGATGAGCAACGGGAGCCGGTTCCTGATGCCCCAGGTCGCCATTGTCGATCCCCTGCTGACGGTGGGGATGCCGAAACGGCTGACTGCGGGAACGGGCCTGGACGCCCTCACCCATGCAATCGAAGCGTACGTATCCGTCAAGGCCCAGCCCATGAGCGACCTCATGGCCCTTTCGGCCATAGAGCTGCTGGCTGAGAATCTGCCGCGGGCATGGGCCAAGCCCGACGATCTGGAGGCGCGGACAAAGACTTTGCAGGGGGCGTTCCTGGCGGGAAGCGCTTTTGCAAATGCTTCCGTCGGGCTGGTTCACGGAATGGCGCGCCCGGTCGGGGCTTTTTTCCACGTTCCCCACGGGTTGAGCAACGCGACTCTGCTGGCCGTAGTCATGGAATTCTGCCTGTCGGGCAATCCGGAACGGTATGCCAGGATTGCCCGAGCGATGGGTGTAAATACCGCCGGCCTTACGCCGATGGAGGCAGCTCAGGCGGGCACCGGTCGCGTGCGTGAACTTGTCGCCCAGCTCGAAGTGCCGGGGCTGAACGGGCTGGGGGTAGATAAGCAGAAGCTGAATCAAAGCGCTCGCGAGATGGCTGATGACGCCATTGGGAGCGGGGCGGCGGCAAACAGCCCTCGCGTGGCCAGTGCGGAAGAAATCGTGGGACTGTACATGGCGGCTTACTGAGATCATGTCGTCCGATGCGATTTGGAAAGAGCTGACAGAAAGGAGAGAAGGAGAATGTGTACTAAGGAGTTTGTACGGGTCAAAAACTTTATCAACGGTGACTGGGTGGAAGAGGGCGGCAAGTATGAACCCCTCTACAACCCGTCCACCGGCGAAGTGATCGGAGAGGTCCCGATCTCTTCACCCAAGGCCTCCATGGCGGCAGTGGATTCCTCCTACGAAGCCTACGGCCCCTGGCGGTCGCTGCCTCTGGGCAAGCGGATGTCTTTTCTTTTTGCAATCCGCGCGGCAATGGAAAAGCACCTCGAAGAACTGGCCTGCGCCATTGCCCTCGATCAGGCCAAGCACATCAGCGAGGCGCGCGGCGAAGTCCAGCGCGTGATCCAGCTGATCGAGACCGCCTGCAGCATTCCTACACTTATCCAGGGCGACACTCTGGAATCGATCTCCAACAACATCAACGGCCGCGTCATCCGGCAGCCCCTCGGCGTTTTCGGAGGCATTGCGCCTTTCAACTTCCCGGCGCTGGTATTTGGCTGGTTCATTCCTTTTGCAATCGGGGTAGGCAATACTTTCGTTTTCAAGCCTTCGACGCAGTCTCCTCTTTTCATGCAGAAGATGGGCGACATTTTCAAGGAAGTCGGACTTCCTCCCGGAGTGGTGAACATCATCCACGGTCACCGGGACGTTCCGGAAGTCTGGTACGATCATCCGAAAATCTCCGGGGTATGCCTCGTAGGTTCCAGCCCCACGGCAAAAAAGATCGCGGCGAAATGCGGCGAGGCGGGAAAGCGCACCATGCTGCTGGGCGGAGCGAAGAACTACCTGGCCGTTATGGAAGACGCCCAGATGGACGTCTTCATCCAGAACTACCTGCATTCCTGCTACGGCTCGGCCGGCCAGCGCTGCCTCGCCGGATCGGTAATCGCGGCGGTTCCGGAAATCTACGACAAGGTGATCGAGGCCATACTCGAGGCATCGAAAAATGTCAAAATCGGCGATGCCTTCGATCCCGATGTCTACATGGGGCCGGTTATCTCGCTGGATGCCAGGAAGAAGATCGAGAAGTACATCGAGATCGGCGTCAGCGAAGGAGCAAAGCTCATTCTCGACGGCCGCAACCCTTCGGTTGCAGAGAAGAACAAGAACGGCTATTTCGTGGGGCCGACCGTGTTTGTCGATGTGAATCCTTCGATGAGGATCATGCAGGAAGAGATCTTCGGGCCGGTTGTCTGCATCATGAAGGTCTCCTGCATCAACGAGGCGCTGCGCCATATCAACGCGTCGCCGTTCGGCAACGGAGCGTGCATCTTCACCCAAAATCTCTTCTACACCGAGAAGTTCATCCATGAAGCCAATGTAGGCATGGTCGGAGTCAATGTCGGCGTCTGCGCGCCGCATCCCTACCTGCCCTTCGGCGGAATCAAGGACTCCCTGGTGGGAACCGACAAGGTCCAGGGCAAAGGAGGGATCGACTTTTTCACACAGGCCAAAGTTGCCACCATTCGATTCGAGTCTCCGAGCGGCGGCCTGGGCGTTGGCAAAGCACCGGTTACCGGCGGTGCGGTCAGGAGCTGTGTCGCGTCGTAGCCACACTGGATCAGGCCGGCCCCTTCGGCTCTTACGGGCCGAAGGGGCCTCGAGTTGCATAAAGTCTTCCTGCCTGCTTAGGAGATGAACTCATGGGTAATAATGACCATCAGCATGACAAAGCAATGCTTATGCGTGTTGTGCTCGCCAGCCTGGTCGGCGCGACGATCGAGTGGTACGACTTTTTCCTCTACGGTGTTGTCGCAGGCATCGTATTCAATAAGCTCTACTTCCCTTCGGGCGATCCGTTAATTTCGACACTCCTGGCCTATACCACCTTTGCAGCCGGTTTTCTGACCCGCCCCCTGGGCGGCGTGATCTTCGGCCATTTCGGCGACAAGATCGGGCGCAAGCCGCTGCTGATCATAACACTCATGATCATGGGGGCATCCACGGTTCTCATCGGCGTGGTGCCCACGTATGCGCAGATCGGGATCTGGGCCCCGATCATTCTGTGCCTGCTTCGCATGTTCCAGGGTATTGGCCTTGGCGGCGAGTGGGGCGGGGCCGTACTGATGTGCTACGAGTTTGCAACCCCCGAAAAGCGCGGATTGTATGCAAGCCTTCCGCAGATCGGCCTTTCCATCGGTCTGTGCCTGGCCTCCGGTGTCGTAGGCTTGATGTCCTATCTTCTCACCGATCAGCAGTTCCTGGCATGGGGCTGGAGATTTGCCTTCCTGGTAAGTTTCGTTCTGATCATCATAGGTTTCTGGATCCGGATGCGAGTCATGGAGACTCCAGACTTCCAGAAAGTCAAAAGCCAGGGCAAGCAGGCAAAGATCCCCTTCCTCGACATGTGGCGAGACAACAAATGGGACGTTGTCGCGGGTATGGGCGCTCGTTATATCGATGGCGTCTTCTTCACCATGTATGCCGTTGTCTCCATCGGCTATCTTACCGGAACCGTGAAAATCGACCGGACCACGGCGCTTACCGGCGTTATGCTGGCATCCCTGATTATGTGTCCTTTTATCGCTATCTTCGGTCACCTGTCAGATCGTCTGGGCCGGACCCGTGTGTATGGCATAGGCAGCCTGATTACGGGTTTTTCGATATTCCCGTCGATCTATGCAATGAGCCACAGCGGCGGCAGCACGGCCATCGTGTGGCTGGCGATCATCATCCCGTTCGGTATTTTCTGGGCGTCGGTTTACGGGCCGGAGGCCGCACTCTTTGCTGATCTGTTCGATGCAAAGGTGCGCTATACGGGGATATCCTTCGTCTACCAGTTCGCCGGGATCTTTGCGGGCGGCATGACTCCTATTGTGGCTACCGCCCTGCAGAAATGGGCGGGAGGCGACATGCACCTGGTCTGTATTTATGTTGCCCTGGTCGGCATCATAAGCGGGGCATCGGCTAAGTGGATCGGGATGCGCAAATCGGCACAGCTGATGAAAATGAAGGAAGCAATGGCTGCGACGAGGTAGGTCTTGGCTGTTGTCCGATTACGGAGGAGGCTGGTTTCGGGAGACCCGGCCTCCAACGTGAACGCGAAATCTCCGCGTGATGGGGTAAAACGGGGTGTGTGGCGGGGATTTCGCGTTTTACTTTTTATCTTGGCAAGCTTTATTTCAAATGATGTGTACCCGGATTTCAAACTTGGCGACGGCCTTATCGATGCCTTCCCATACCCGGTAATAGTACATCTTCAGCACGGTGTCCCCGCGTGCAGTCGCGCTTAACCGCCATTTTGTCAGCATGGGGCCGCCTACGAGTTGCTTATCCTTCTTGATGGGTTCGGAAACGGTATCGAGCAGCTCCAGCCTGTTTGTGTCCAGATTATCTATCTGCCAGGAATACCCGGTCCCGGCGGTTTGTTCGAGGCAAATCACCAGAATGCCTCCGACCGGGATGGTTATCTCCCTGCCATCGTCACATTTGCCCAAAAAAATCGTTGTCGCCCCCTGATCTGCTCCGAGGACGGGCATTCCGGCTGGAATCAAGATCAGGGAAAGCATCAAAACCATTATTTTGGGAAAGTCCATGTGCATGCCTCCTTCCTACCATGTGCCGCACTCCAGGCTTTCTCACGATCTCATTGCGCAGATTCGTCATCATTCTGCTGCAAAACCTGCACTGCTGCCGGGAACCAAGAAGCTCCCCCGGAAGGGAAGTAGATCGCGGTGAGCGACTGGGCTCGCCCGGAGGTGATAATACAAGCCCGACCCGCCGGCTTTATCCATCCCGTGGTCTGGGCGTAAATAATCACGTGGGAGCCCGGGGCGAGTTGGACCGTGTCGCCGCTGTTGTGCCATGTCCCGAGATCGACACGCCATTTTGCGCCGGCTGAAACTGCACCGGCAGGAGTAATATTAATACTCAAAACGCCCGGTGTAACCTGGTAGTATTTAACCGGTCTCATTGCCGTGGTGTTGGGATAGACGAGTATCGGCGCTGGACCGGGAGTGAACTTCTTCTGGGATGGGGGACAGTTTAAATTACATTCTTGATGAACCTTTGCATATCACCATTTTCCCGCCCCGGGAAAGACGGAAAACTTTCCCCCTCCACTCGACCCGCCTGCCGAAGAGAGCCGTGCACCAAATTACAAAACTGAGCAAGTCTCGCAGCGGGATGAGGTAAAAGCAGTCTTTCAATACTCCGTCACCAAGACAGCGCACTCCCACAAATCGAGCAGTAGCCAATCTGAATGCCATGACGACCAGGAAAAGGGAGCAGGAGAAAAACGAAAAATTCGCAATCAGAAGGTACGATAGGGCAAAGATTATACCATTCGTTAAAATCGAACCTGTATGTCCCCATGGGCTGCATGCGCGAATTCCACGAGCCCACCTGATCTGGTGTTTTATAAAGCCTGCCAGGCTCAGCCTGGAAAGAACGGTTTCCACAATGTACCGGGAGAGGCGAACGGGGTAGCCATGTTTCCTCGCGAGATTTCCCAGCATGTAATCGTCTGCCAGATAGTCGGCAATTGCTTCGAAGCCACCTATCCGATTGAGCACTTCCTTAGTGAAGGCAATAGCTGCGCCGAAAGCGAAAGAAATCCCGCCGGCCCCTTCAGCCACAAGAACTCCCGGCGCAAAATCACTGGTGATTCCAATAGCCTCGAGTTTGGAGGCCAGGCCTGGTGCAGCTCCGGCCCTGTAGAGACATGTAACCATCGCGTCTCCGTCGCCCTGGCCTTGCATTTCGGCAACGATGGTTTCAAGGAAATCCCGGCCCACACGTATGTCGCTGTCGAGGAGCACGAGAACGGAATGGCGGACCATTGGGAGCATATTGTTGAGATTATTTACCTTTGGGTTCTGGCCGATTTCGTCCTGGCAGACCGCCAGGTCGATTGGTACCTGGGGGAAATCGGATTGGAGGCGTCTGACAAGCTGGATGGAAGAGTCTCCGGGATCCCGCACACCGAAGACGATCTGAAATTCAGGGTAATTTTGCCGGCACAGAGAAGCATAGTTCTCGTAAGCCCGGAAATCCGCCCCGCATAGTGGAACCATGATTGAAACGGGCCGTACATTTTTCGGCGCTTGCCTGCGCGGCCGTGAAAAAAAGCGTGCGGCTGCAAGCAGGGCCGTTATGTAATAGAAAATCGAAGCACAAGCCAGTATCAGGGAAGAGATGCGCGCTAGTTCCAGGAACATCGCCGGAGCCGTTTCGCTTCAGGAATGGTCAGGGGATGCAGACAAGCGCGACGCCCAGAAACACAAGCAGGGTTCCGGCCCATCGCATGCCATTGATTTCTTCCTTCAGGATGAATTTGGCGCCCAGGATGCTCACCACGTAGAAGATGGATGTAGCGGGAACCACAAAGCTCAAATCCGCCCAGGAAAGCACCGTAAGGAAGGAAAAGAAGCTTATCGCCAGGCATACGACCCCGAGCACAAAGTCGCGATTGCGGAGGATGGACGTCACCAGCCCGAGGAGCTGACGCAGGCTCATGGCCGAGACATCTCCGATCGTTTTCATCCCCCGAGTGAGAAGCACGTCCCCTGC
>JAEZXS010000287.1 GCA_023442755.1 Pseudomonadota bacterium
CTGCGGAACCCGGGGCGAACGGGAAATCTGGCCATACCGCATCCCGTCTTTGCTGGGTGCAACCCTCGCCGTGCTGCTCACTTTCGGGCTGGGCCGGCGGCTTTTCGACCACCGGACGGGGCTTCTCGGCGCGGCGCTGTGTGCGAGTTCGGTCCTCCTGGTGCTGGAAGCCCATATGGCGACGACAGATGCCGTTCTGCTGGTAACCATCCTCGCCGCCCAGGGAGCGCTCAGCCGGTTTTATGTGCGCGAACCCGATGCCCCGGTGGAACGGGGCGCTTTCCTGACATTCTGGATAGCGCAGGCGATCGGCATCCTGGTCAAAGGGCCCATGACGCCGCTGATCAGTCTTCTGACCATCGGGACGCTCGTTGCGGCCGACAGAAGCCGCAGCTGGCTCAAGGGACTTCAGCCGCTCAAGGGGCTTTTAATAATTGCAATCATTGCAAGCCCCTGGGCGATTGCGATTGGACTGGCTACTCACGGCGCCTTCTATCATGACGCAATCGGCGGGGACCTGCTCTCCAAAGTGGCCTCCGGGCAGGAGTCGCACGGTTTTCCCCCGGGCTATTACCTGCTGCTTCTGCCAATAACCCTCTGGCCCGCCTCTTTCTTTATCGGCCCCACCCTGCTTCGGGCCTGGAAGAACAAATCCGTTCCCGCGATAAAATTCTGCCTCGCGTGGACGATCCCCTGGTGGATCGTGCTCGAGCTCGTGCCCACCAAGATTCCCCATTACCTGCTTCCGGTCTATCCGGCCCTGTGCCTGCTGATCGCGGCAACGATTCTCGCCGGGGAAAGGGGCGAAGTCCCGTCGTTTCGCGCCAGGTGGGTGCAGGTGGGCTTTACCGCCTGTTCCCTGGTGATCGTATTCCTGGGGGGAGGGTGCTTCGCCCTTTCGCAGTTCGTCGATCACCGGCCGGATTACCTCGGACTGATCCCGGCCGCGGCCGGAGTGGCCACGGCGGTTTTTTCCGTGCGATATTTCCTCCATTCCCGCTATCTGCGGTCGGCGATAGCCGCCGTCATCGGCACGGTGCTCGTGCTCGGGACTGCTTTTCAATGGATTCTCCCCGATTCCGGCTCGCTCTGGCTCAGCCGCACCGCCGCTCTCGCCGCCCGGCAGTGTTCCGGAAGAACCGGACCGGACCTGTTCCTCGCCTCGGCCGGCTATCACGAACCGAGCCTGGTCTTTTTGTTGGGCACACATATAAAGTTGACTTCTCCCGACAAGGCTGCTCTATTTCTGCGGCAGCATCCGGACGGCTTGGCGCTGGTGGCTGCGAAAGAGGATGATGTGTTTCAGCGGGAAGCCGGCCGGCTCGATCTGGCAGTGAAAACTCTCGGAGGTTTCCGCGGATTCAATTATTCGAAAGGGCGGGAGACGACTTTGCGCCTCTACGGAATACGCCCGGACCGGGCCGATCAGGCAGGGGGCGTGACAGAAAAGAGTTCTACAGTTTATGAATGAAAACGGCATTGTTGTTTCAATCGTAATTCCCGTAAAAGATGAGGCCGACAATATCATTCCCCTTGCCGCGGAAATTACCGCGGTGATGGAAATGCAGCCCCGGGGCTGGGAATGCATCTGGGTGGACGACGGGTCGAAGGACCGAAGCCTGTCGATCCTGACGGGTCTTGCGGCAGAGGACCCTCGCCACCGGTTTATTTCCTTCGAGGCGAATGCGGGGCAGTCGGCTGCTTTCTGGGCAGGTATGGATGAGGCCCGGGGAGAGCTGATTGCGACCATGGATGGAGACGGGCAGAACGATCCGGCCGATATCCCGACCCTGGCCGGGATGGTGGAATCCGGGGCTGCCGATATGGCAAACGGCTATCGGCAGAGGCGAAAGGACAGTGTGGTCCGGAAGCTCTCTTCCCTGGTAGCCAACGGGTTTAGGACCTGGATAACGGGCAGGACGGTCCGGGATACGGGGTGTTCGATCCGGGTTTTCCGGAAAGAATGCAGCAAGGCGTTTCCCCGGTTTTCCGGCATGCACCGCTTCATACCCACCCTGGCCGCCACATACGGGTTCGTGCTGGCCGAAGCCCCGGTCAATCACCGTCCCCGGAGGAGCGGGGAGGGGAAGTATACGATCAACAACAGGCTCTGGGTCGGACTGCTCGATACCTTCGGAATCCTGTGGCTGCAAAGACGGGCTTTTCGTTACAAAATAAAAGTGAAATCGGACTATAAATGATGCAGCCGGTAGTGAAACGGAATGCGAAATTACTTCTACTCTCGTTTTCGGCCGTCATTTTCCTCTGCGTGGTGAGCTATTTTTTCATCGACATTCCCGCTGCCCTGTTCTTTCATTCCCAGGCCGGGGATATCAGAAAGGTTTCCGAGATTGTCACCCGCCTGGGCGTGTCCACCTGGTACCTGGTTCTGTCCATGCTGGGTTTCGTCTTCTATCGGTTTGTCCGCAGGAGGACCGTTCCGGCCAACAGGATGCTGTTCATATTCATTGCGATAGCAGCCTCGGGAATATTAAACAACATACTGAAATTCCTGTTAGGAAGATACAGGCCGAACATGCTTTTCAACGAGCACCTGTACGGGTTCACCTTTTTTTCGGTGGGGCATGCCTGCAACTCGTTCCCCTCGGGGCACGCGAATACGATAACCGCGCTGGCGCTGGCTCTGTACCTGATCACTAGGCGGTACGGCCTTGCGTATCTCCTGTTGGCCCTCCTGGTGATGGCGAGCCGCATCGTCGTCGGGGCACATTACCCGAGCGACGTGCTTTTCGGGTCTTACCTGGCGGTGGTGACCACCCTGGCCGTGAAAACGGCATTCGAAAACAGGGGCTTTGCGCTTGAACAGGCGTCCGAACGGGGACAGTTTTCCGGCGCGAGTTGACCCTCCCGGTATGCCCGGAAGATCAAATTGAAGAAATATCGCGGCTGGAAGCCGCTCTATCAGAAGGCAGCATTGGATAGATCATGCAAACGCAGAAGAACGCCGGACCGGTTTGCCTGCCGGCGAACAGGGCGGAGTCCTGGAAACGCATCGCATGGAACTTGTTCCTGCTTACGGCAGGCAATCTTGTCTATGCGATCGGCATAAACAGCGTCATTATCCCCCAGCATTTCCTGAGCGGCGGGGCCATGGGAGTCGCCCTGATAGCGCATTACTTTTTTCCGGTTCTCAACGCCGGGTATGCTTATTTTCTCATCAACATTCCCCTTTTCCTGTTGGGCTGGTTCAGCATCAGCCGCAAGTTCATCCTCTACTCGGCCTACGGCATGCTTTCTCTTTCGGCCATGACAGCTTTTATTGATGTAGGCGTGGTCCCGATTGCCAATCCCATGCTGGCGGCCATATTCGGAGGCATAATCTGCGGGGTGGGATGGGGAATAGCGCTGAGATCGCAGGGGTCCGCGGGAGGGCTGGACATCCTCGCTATCTATCTGAACATGCGCTTGGGAATGCGCGTCGGCAACACCAGCACTGCGGTCAGCGCAATGGTGCTTGCCGCGGGCGCCTGGTTCTTGAGCGTGGAGGCCGCCCTCTATTCGCTCGTTTACGTCTTTACCTCGGGCAAGGTCCTCGATTCGGTCATCACCGGCTTCAACCAGCGCAAATCCCTGATCATCATCTCCGATTGCCATGAGGCTATAGCGGAGCAGATTTTAAGCAAGCTGCACCGGGGCGTTACTTTCCTCGAAGGGCAGGGCGCTTATACGGGGCAGGAGAAAAGGGTGATCCTCAGCATAATCTCGCTTACCGAACTCTCAAAGTTGAAACAACTGGTCTACGACATAGACCCTTCCGCCTTCCTGGTGGTAAACGACACACTGGAAGTCATCGGGTACAGGCACGGAACCCTGCGGGTTTATTGATGCGGCTTCCGCCCGGCAAGGCCATGGTCAAGGTTTGCGCCAGTACATGGCCTCATTCACGGCGGCAATGAGCTTTGCTATATCCGCCGGAAAGACGTGGCCTATATTGCCGATGCGAAAGGTGTCCACGCCCGTCACCTTCCCGGGATAGATAACGAATCCCCGCTCCTTCAGCCTCGCATAAAAAAGTTTGAAATCGTAACCCGACGGAGGACCGGATTTCCCGGACTTCACGGGCCACACGCCCATTTTGCTAAACCTTCCGGTCAAAAATGGAGACTTGGGAGGAGCTGTCATGATCTCCTGAAGGGAACCCGGAAATGTGACGGAGCAGGGTGGATTTGCCGGAACCTGAAGCACCGATCAGCGCGACGAATTCGCCTTCGGCTATTTCCAGGCTGATTCCGCTCAGTGCCCGTTGAAAGATTTGTTCAAACCTTTGATGCTGATCG
>JAEZXS010000335.1 GCA_023442755.1 Pseudomonadota bacterium
CACACATTCTGATCCGGCACCTGGTAGAGGCATTGCCGGATCTGGCTGAGCAGAAACGGCGTCGAGCGGAGGGGATCGTTCTCGATCGGGCCGATTGCCTCGATCAAGGCTGCTTCCTTGGAATCCCTGAACGGGGTTACAGGAAGCGATCTTTCTTCGAAATGAAACAGGGCCTGCTGGCAGCGATAGAGTTCGTCAATGTTTTCCTGGATATGCAGTCTGAGCGGACCGGCCAGCTCTTCTACGGAGATGAACCCCAAGTGCAAAAGTACCTGTCCCAGTCTTTCAGTCGTCGCTTTTTGACTAGCCAGGGAAATGCGCAATTGTTCGTCGGTGATCTTGCCGGTCTGGACGAGCAGTGTACCGAGTTTTTTCTCCTGCGGCCTGGTGGGCCAGTCGACATCCACGAGCCGGCCTTTGACAAAAGAGACTGCAAAACTGTTTGCACCGTTCTGATATGTCAGGGTGCCGGTTCTTTCCTGCATCTCGATGAGTCGGTGGATATCGCCGACTGTCAAATCACCCAGTGAACCATCCGTAATCTTTGTACTGAAGGAATTTGCAAGTATCTCGGTGAGCCCGCGGTGATCGGTCTGCCTGATGATCCTTCTCAGGCTGGGTATGCGAAGATCGGCGTCTATGATCAGGGTCTTCATGCCGATCTGTCCCATGGTCAAGCCCAGGTTAAAGGAAAGAGTGGACTTGCCCTCCTTGGGATTGCTGCTGGTTACGAGGTAGACTCTTCTCGTACAGTTCAATTCGGAAAATCGCAGATTTGTTGCAAGCTGCCTGAATGATTCCGAGAAATTGCTGGCAAAGGGCACCTCGGCAACATTAGGAACTGAGTATGTTTCCGATCCGGCTTTTCCATCCGTATTCGTGACTTCCATCGGGATCTCGGAGAGGACAGGAATTCCAAGAGCCTCCGTTACCGCCTTGTTGCTGTAAACCGTTTGATCCATGTACTCGAAGAAAAACGCCAGGCCGATGCCGATCGCCAGCCCGAGCATTATCCCGAGAGTGAGGTAAAGCGCCTTCTTGGGTCGCACCGGGTTCAGCGGAAGGGCCGCCGGTTCGGCAAGCCGCAGATTGGACTTGATGATCTCGTCCGTAATGTTGGCTTGTTTGATCTTGGCGAGCAGGGTGTTGTACAGTTCCTTGTTCGTACCGACGTCACGCTCGAGGATTGCGTACTGGACCTCTTTCTTGTTCGTGTCGATAGCGTCTTTTTCGATATCTCTTATGGCCTGCTGCAAAGAATTCTCTCTTGCTAACAGGACAGACCGCGATGCTTCGGCATTGGCGAGCGTCTTTTGCATCTGCTGATGTATCTTGGTCCTGAGTTCGCTGATTTTCGAATTGACCTTGACGATTTCAGGATGCTTTCTCTGATAAACGCCGGAAAGCCTCTGGTATTCGATCTCCGCGTTCAGCAATTCGGTATTGAGACCCGCAAGGACGCCGTCGTTCAGAAAGGTGGGAATGGCTCCATGCCCAGTATTGCCGGACATGAATTTCTTGAGTTCCTGGATGTTGGCTTCGACCTCCATCCGCTGGCTTTTCGTCTTTATATGGTCATTGTTCATTTCCTGTATTTTTTGCACGTTGAAATGTTGGTTTCCTTCTATGGAAATCAGATTTTCCTTCGTCTTGAATGCCTGGAAGGCCTTTTCGGCTTCCTCGACGTTCTTTTTCATTTCATAGAGCTGTTTTGAAAGCCAGTCGAGGATCTTGCGAGAACTCTCCAGCCGCATCCCGGAATCGTAGAGGATGTAGTCTTCCGCGACCGCATTGGCGATATTGCGTGCGACCTGCGGGTCGTTGTCTTCGACATGCACCAGCAATAGGCGGGTATCCCGCACCCCCTCGATCGTGATCTTCTTGCTGAGCTTGGCGATTTTTCTCAGTAGCTGAGCATCCTCACCCGGCGGAGTTTCACTGCCGAAAAAGCCGGCCAAAACCTGGGAGATGCCGTTGCGTAAATTCGAAAAAAGCGTCCTGAAAAAACCGGGGTGTTCCTGCTCGCCCGCAGAGCCCAGTTCCGCCAAAACCTTCTCCAGGACCGGCCGCGAGCTAACCAATTTGAAATGTGTGCGGAAGCTGAGTTGCTGGCTTATATAGTCCTCAAACTGGAGCTGTTCTCCAGTCAGAGGAGAACGGGAAGTCTCCTTGTCGATGATCAGACTGGCGGTGGCGCGATATACGGGTTTCATAGAAAAGGTGTATAGGCCGGTGAACAGAATTGTAAGAAAGAGTACCGACAACACTACCCAGATCCTGCGCCGGACCCGGTAATAATAATCAGTCAAATGAGGCTGGATTCCCTGTGCTATCATTTGCTTATCTCGTCCACCTTCCTCTTCTTTTTAAAACCAGGACTCAGGAACATAAATGCGATCGCCGGGTTTCAGCAAAACGTCCCTGGTTTCTCCCTTCCGAACCTTGTCGAGATTGATCGTGATTTTTTGTTCCGCAGCATCACGTCGGGTAATAACCGTACGGTTTGGGGCCGCATACTTGGCAAATCCGCCGGCCATGGTACATGCGTCAAGTGCGGTCAGACCATCCTGGAAGTCGTAGACGCCGGGCTTTTCAACCTTGCCGAGGACGGATACCTTGTAGGAGGTTACGTCTGCGTAGGTCGCCGGTTGGATGTAGACAACGTCATTTGCTTCGACGGGAATGTTCTTTTCCGTCATTCTCTGGTCGAGCAATTCGCGCAGATTTACCTCAATGGCCTTCTTCTGGTGAACAAGCTGTTCGATGTCTTTGTCACTCTTTATGTCCCCCATGGAGCCCTTCATGACAAAGGCAACGTTGGCGCGTTCCCTGGTTACCCCGCCGGCCTTTGCAATTATTTCCAGAAGGGTGGTGGGGCCTTCCAGCGTATAGAGACCCGGCTTGTCAACTCCACCGGTGATATAGACCTTCTGACTCTTGTACTCTTTTACGGCGATGATCACCTGCGGATTGACGAAGTAATCCTGTGCAAGCGGGCGGGTGGTCGCCTCCATCAGTTCGGTGACCGACAGGCCGGCCGCCCTGACTTCACCTAAAAAGGGAAGGTTGATCGTCCCTCTGGCGGAGACGGTTACTTCAAGGTTTTCCTGGGTCGTCCCCCCTGCAAAAATCTTAACGTTGAGAATGTCGCCGGGACCAATTGCGTAGGGCTTCTCCTGACCGTAGCAGGGAGGGAGAAGAGCTGGCGGCATTACCAGAACTAAAAACAGGGCACATCTTAGTACTCTTTCTAACAACATGAACATGTTACCTACTTCCTCGGGAAATCGAATTTATACGTCAGGCGCAAATAGACGACATTTTCCGTGTACCCAAAGCCCTGTATATTGGAATCGCGTTGTGTGTGGCCGTATTCGGCGCTCAGTTCCATGGACTTGTGCCAGAACGAGTAGCCGAGTCCGACAGTCGTGTTCCATTCATTATCCTCGCGAGGCGATCCCTGGTAATTGCTCAACTGGTAATATCCGCCAACATAGGCCCTGATGACTTCATCGAAGAAAAGGCGCTGTAGGAAGGCATTGGTCCGGTAGGCTGTGAAATAGGAATCGCCCTGGGTAAAATCGACCATCCCGTACTCGAAGCTCAGATCGAGTTTCGTACGATCCGTAGCCCCTGTCAAACCGATCAAACAAATCGGCGAGTCGATGTCCTGGATACTGTTCCTATCGAATGTGCGCCACTGATACCCGGCCGAAACCCTGCCGGCCAGCCAGGAACTCAATTCCCGCCGATAGACCAGCTGAGTCTGGTAGGAATCATATGAACTCGATCCGCCGGAGTAGTCGCGATGCCAGAATTGATTGTCCAGATCGATATGGTTCGTACCGTTCAGGTTGTAGGTGAGAGTCACGATCCCGCGGTTTTCCGTCGAATCCTCCCTGGGGCTCCCTCCGGTCGTTTCGAGGTAGTTCAGGACTTCGTTGCGGTAGGAGAACTTTACTTCGCCTTTTTCCGCAATGTCGTAGCTGGCGAAAGGAGTGATCCGGTTGCGCCAATACTTGTCCCGGGTGACGATCTGGCTCAGGGTATCCGAGGCTCCAGGTTCGCGCGTCAGAATGTATTCTTCCTGAATTCCGGTCAAGAGACGGCTGGTGGGGCGGGTAGCTGCGAATATGGCAAGGTTATGGCCGAGATAGTCCTGGTCGGATACGTCCAGGGAGCCTCTGGTGCCATAATGCATGTAGTAGCCCATCTTGTAATTCACACTGAGTCTGCTCCGGTCGGTAAGCCCTTCCAACTCCACAGCGGGAGCGAATTGATTGACCCAGACGCTGGCTTTGTTCTCCGAACTGCGAAAGAAATTGTCGCTGTGCTCTCCTTCCACAGTCATGGAAGGGGTGAAGCGCCACTCTGCCGCCAACGCAGGCGAATTGAACGCCTGCCCCAGCACAATCAAGCCGCACAGCACCGCCACGGCCCCTGCTAGAAGACAACCTTCCCTGATTGTTCTCATAGCCTCTTTCCCCATGTGTTCAGCTCTTCCTCAATCTTTTCGTTCGATGCAAAACAAACGACTGAGCCCCGGGCAACTCCTTTGCCCCACCTCTTTCCCCCTCAGCCCACCCACTGATGATTGCCAGGCATTCCTGGCAAGTTTCTCGGCACTGATGCCTACGGCTTACTCGGTTTGGCATCAATAACAGGTGTAATGGGCGACGTAGTCGACGGCGGTGGAGGCGGAGTCTTTGCCACCGGCGGAGTAGGGGGATTGGTATAAGTTTCCGCATGCGGCTGCGAATAGGCCGCATCGACTACCTGGGCCAACTGGGTCGCAAGTGCGCCTCCACCAGGCGCAGCGGTGAGAAATGAGATAATTCCATTACGCACGGCATCGGAATCCAATTCCGCCCGGTCCGCGGCAGCCCTTATGCCCTGGACCATTCCCGAAATCGTTCTCAGGACGGTTGCCTCATCCGCCCCGGCAGCTGTCAAAGCGTCGAGCACCGATCCCGATACCTGATTGACGGCCGTCATCCCGGGTGTACCGCGCTGCATGGCGGCGTCCATCAGGGCCTCTGCCAGTGCAGCGGACATATCTTCAAACGAGATCCCCGAGGCCACCGCCGCGTTAAAGGCGTTCGAAATAATCGACCCTAAGGGGATATTGTTCGGTGGTGCGGCGGCGACAGCCGCCACAGCCTGCGCAACGATGTCCTCCTGGCTGTCTGCATACACGCTGTTAGCAAAGAGAAAAAGGGCAAAACTGAAAACCATAAGAGACGTCACTATGGCCTTACATTTTTCCCTGGCACAGCAGGTACTCAAGCGCTTTTTCATCAGTGGCTCCTTTGGGAACGGCACAATTCCAATAGATGAACCAGCCTGTACATTTATGATAAAATTGAATCGCATAACGACTGCCGGGAGGCAATAAAGGATTTCAGCAGTACATCCCGACACCCACGAAATAATCCAAGATGATTGGCCTTGTTCGGTTCAACGGGTACCTTCGTTAACAAGTTACCGTTGATGATATCTGCTGAAAAGAGCCATTTGAAAGCATGAAATCCCACGGGCTTGGGTGCGGGTCGAATCGGCTAAGATGGCCAGAAGTAGAATGCCCTTGAGGAGTATTCCTTAGCACAATTGAGAATGATTTCAAGGGGTATTTACGGATGGAGTGAATGGGTATAATCCCTCCCAATCAGCTTCAAATACTTGGCATACCGGTCACTTGGAACGTATCTTCATATGATTACTTCAGAGCGAATCTATAAAAAAAGGCATTGTCCTGAAAAGTAACTTCTGCAGAATGATAACGTGTCACTTAGGATTAAACTCATCGCCGTTAAACTCATCAGACTCGACTGTCCGATACTCGACCAAATAGGCGGCTTCTACCCTACAGACCTGCCGGTTGCGCGTAACACAATGGGGTTTCTTGAGCGAAATTCAAATGCTAAAACGCTTCATTCCGGAGCAGCCCAGAAGAGAGAATGCTTATCTTATAGTGTGAAGAGGAGTGCATGCGGTGAATATATTCAGGTTTGCTCGAGTTTGGCTATTTGCCGCGATGTTGCTCATGAGTTCCGCCAATTCTATCAGGGGTGCTGAAGATCGGAGCACCGCCGGTTCGGACAATCTGTACAACTACTACGACTGCACGGTTTCCGAATACATCTGCAGGCCAAGCACAAGGGGACAGGGGCTAAAATTTGAGGCATGAAACGACGATGCAGCGATTCTACAGGGAGTTTCGCCAACAGCGGGAAGGTAATCTCCGAAACGATCGGAGCGAATAGCGCGGTAGGGCGGGACTTTCAGAAATCATCATTCACCGGATCGAACCGGAATCCTCCGGACCTTACAGTTGATTCCGGGATCATGCAAAGCTCCGCTCACTCTGTTACATCTCCCATGAATCCACGGGGTCTTCAGGAACCGTCAGAAGCTTGAAGCACGAAACCAAATTCGGATGCCCGGCCAGATGTACGAAAGGAGCAACGAATCATTATTTATTCGCATGCTATCCTACACCTGTAGCGAATAAAAGGGTGAATTAAGGGGGAGGAAATTAGGTACTACAAACGCCCAACTTCTCGATATTCGCTCAAACATCATCAAGATATCCTGCGGTTACCTATTGAGAAGAAATGCGTATTTTTGCTGAAAAAACTTTCTTTATGAATATGCGAGTTATTCGCGTCGATGAGGGAGTATTAAATAGGTATTCTTGCTGACACCTCCTTTGCACAGATTCGATCTGCATCCGCTCCGAACAGGGCATTTTCATACCAATGCCCTATATCCGACCATGCCGGTCAATGCTCTCATAAACCTCGAAAGTTCTTCCATCCCATGCTTATTTACACAAATAGCCTCGCTCCCATATTTATAACAACAGGCATGCCAGGGGCCTCAATGAAGCAGAACGATCCGTCCGCCCGGAGATCAATCTATGACAGTATTGACTCATCCGGAGCAATGATTAAATCTCAAGCATATTTACAGCAGTTCCATTGGTCTGCACATTGCGGGCTATAGGGCCATATCTTTTCCTTTATTCATCTTTGACCGTTTCGATACACCTTGATTGGACCATGTATCCCGCAGATTCGGGAAAGGAACGTCGCATCAACGGTGCAGCCGTTGAGAATTGGTAAACGTTCCAATGTTTGACAGGATGCGGATGGAGAGATGCAGTCCGCAAAACCACATGCTTGAATCCTTGCGGACGCCGCCTTTGGCCATAAGAACCCGATCGAGCCAGGTGAGGAG
>JAEZXS010000348.1 GCA_023442755.1 Pseudomonadota bacterium
AGACCGGCACCGAGGCGCTTTAACAACTTACATGCATGTCCTGATTATCAAAGGAGAACCCGATGTTTCGTTACCTAACTGACCACACGCTATCCGCTTTCCGGAAGATTTGGCGCCCGTCCGGGGCCTTGCTCTTAATTGCCCTTTCGGTGCTGATGAAAGGCGCCGCGTTTGCGGAGGAAACTGCCGCTGCACCCGCCGTTCTCAACGCCGGCGACACCGCCTGGGTTTTGGCTTCGACAGCCCTGGTCATGATAATGACCCCCGGCCTTGCCCTGTTTTATGCCGGCATGGTCCGGAAAAAAAACGTATTGAGTTCCTGCATGCATTCTTTCGTGGCCCTTGCGATCATAGGCGTTCAGTGGATGGTCTACGGGTATACTCTGTCTTTCGGCACCGGGAACTCTTTTATCGGGGACCTGAGCCAGTTCATGCTCAAGGACATGACCACGGATACGCTTAATGGAACGATTCCTGCCTATGTATATATGTGGTTTCAAGGGATGTTCGCCATCATCACTCCGGCTCTGATAAGCGGAGCGATCGCTGAAAGAATGAAATTCAGTGCCTATTGCATCTTCATCACCCTCTGGGCGACCGTGGTATACGATCCAGTTGCTCACTGGGTATGGGGCGGCGGCTGGCTACAGACCCTGGGTGCACTCGATTTCGCCGGCGGCACCGTCGTTCACCTCTCCTCCGGTGTTTCGGCCCTTGCCATGGCGATCGTTCTTGGAAAGCGCCTTGGCTATCCGAATGAGCCCTTCATTCCGCATAACCTTACAATGACACTATTAGGCGCAGCAATGCTGTGGTTCGGCTGGTTCGGATTCAACTCCGGCAGTGCCCTGGCGGCCAACGGAATCGGCGGCCTCGCATTCTGCACCACAATGACGGCTTCCGCTGCGGCCGCCTTTTCCTGGATGATGATGGAATGGATATTCCACAAACAGCCGAGCGCACTGGGCCTTGCTTCGGGGTGCGTTGCCGGCCTGGTTGTAATTACCCCGGCTGCGGGGTTTGTGACCCCCGCGTGGTCCCTGGCTATGGGGCTGGCCGGCGGTGTAGTTTGCTACTACGGTGTACGTCTCAAACTGAAAATGCATTTTGACGATTCGCTCGACGTCGTCGGGGTACATGGAGTCGGCGGGGCATTCGGCGCCCTCTGTACAGGGCTTTTCGCCTCCGTGGGCGGAACCGGGCTGGTTTACGGAAACGCAGCACAGTTCATGAAACAGGTGATCGGGGTGGGCGCTGCGGGCATATATGCCTTCATCCTCACCTACATAATCGCGATTATCATAGATAAGACGATAGGCCTGCGCGCCGATCCGGAAACCGAAACCATCGGTCTGGACCGTGAAATGCACGGCGAGGTGGGATACAACTGGTAGGAATGAAAACGGCTCGGGCGACCCGTTTTGCCCGGTCCTTTACGAGAGGCCCATGCCGGTAAGGCATGGGCCTTTACTGTCTAGCCGGGACCTCGAGTATTTTGAGTTTCAGCACATCTTCGCGCGGCACAACCTTGTCGACGTGAATCCTCACCATTTCACCCTGGTGAAACTTGGGATTCTCCGGCACCGGCGCATTCGCCTCTATGAACAGCTGTGGAATGAGCAGATGGGCGTAGCGGGCGTTCCTGTCCAGCACTAACGCGTTCAGAGACTCGATGTCTTCCTGCTCGATATATTTCAAAAGCCAGTAGCGAGTCCATTTCCGCTGGATCATGAAAACCCGTGCCTGCGTGGCGGAAACGGTGGAGATGACCTTTTCGAGATCGTCCCGGGAGTAGGCTTCGGGTTTGCCTTCCAGCGCCCGCTTCAACTGCCGCTGGACGACGAGGTCGGTATAGCGGCGGATGGGTGACGTTACCGTTGTGTAGTGCGGAATGGCGAGGCTGCAGTGCGGCTTGGGCGTCGTGGAGAGTTCGGCGCGCGAAAAGAGCCTGCGTTGGCGATAAATGCGAAAGAGTTCATGTTCGCTCTGAACGCACTCTGTTTCAGGCCTGCATTCCGCCTGGGCGCGGTACACGGCGGGAATGTTCCTCTCCGCAAGGTAGTCGGCTGCCGCCGCATTGGCCGCGATCATCCATTCCGATACCAGGATCTGGCTGGGCGATTCCTTTTCGTAGCAGGAGACCTGGATCATCCCCACGCTGTTGACCGAAACCTGCATCTCGGGAAGCGGCAGAATGATCGCTCCGTTGTCCAGCCTTTTGCGCCGCAGCTTCACCGCGAGTTCATGAAGGGTGCGCAGGCCCGAATTCCCCCGCTGGATGCGTTCGTCCACGTCGTGATAGGTGAGTTGCTCGCGTATCCTGATCACGCTCGGGACTATCCGTGATTGCCGTACGTTCGCCTCGCTGTCTATAGAAATGAAGAAGCTCACCGCCAGGCGGTCTTCCCCTGCCTTGAGGCAGAAGACTCCTTCCGAAAGAGACGGAGGAAACATCGAAATACGATCGTCCGGGAGATAGATCGAACTGGCCCGCTGTTCCGCTTCCCGGTCCAGGGAATCACCCCTGGAGAGGAATTCGGCGGCATCGGCAATATGAATTCCCACCTCGAAGCGTCCTTCGCCGAGGTCTCGCACGCTCAGGGCATCGTCGTAGTCGCGGGTCAGCACGCTGTCGACTGTGAAGGCATCGAGGGCGGTGAGATCCTCTCTTCCCGCACGCACGGAACCGATGACGTCCGCCCGGGCAATATACTCGGCCTGGGCGGCAGCCTCGGGCGAAAAGACGGAAGAAATGCCGTACTCGTACAGTAGCAGGTTTTCGTCTTCTTTCCAGATGCCGAGCTTGATAAGAGCACGGAAGGCGGATTGCGGCTGGGGAGGAATTCCGGCAGCCTTGAGAACTTCCTTCACGAAAGAACTTTCGGGGGCGTCCTGGCCAAAGACGGCATAGCTCTTCAGCTCCTCGATCATTTCCTGCCGCATGCTTCCGGCGGAGGCGCCGGACTTCCTGTTCCAGACGGTTTCAAGCCACTGCGCGCTCGCAGCCAGCTTCCGCTCTCTTTCGGCCTCCCGTTCCAGCTCGATTCTGCGCTGTTCGACGCTGTCCGTAGGCCTCGGGAAAAATTTCGCGTCCTTGGGCTGGAAAAACAGCCGGTCCTGGAGCAAAGCCCTCTGGACGGCAGCGACCTGGGTGTCCGCAAGGGGGAGCGGAAAGAGGAATTCGGCCATCTCGCGGGGTTCGTAACCGCCGTTTTCACCTTCGAGCAGGGACCAAAGTTCTTCCACGTTCACCCGGCCGGTGAGTTCTTTTCTGGATTGCGAGATAGACGCAAGCTGCCGGAGCATCTCATCGCGGGTCAACTTGAGATCGAGGCTCTGGACTCCGGAATAGAGGACCCTGGACCTGGTGACGTTGACTTCCCGGTTCCGCTCCGAAAGCACGTTGTAGCGGCCGTCCTTTACAGCGAGAACAACTCCGCAGAGTATTTCCTTCGATTCGTAAAACTCCAGCACGGAACCGGTTGCAATCTCATGGTTCTCGTACCGGTTCATAGACAATTCTCCATTCCTGATTCCATTCTTCCTCTGCGGTTTGCCGTTCATACATCGCGATGGGCGACGGATATTATATACAATTTTGTGACTGAAGAGGTCCGAACATGCTCCTTAATCTAATCGCTCCAGAAAATAATGAAAGGATTGAAAGAAGGACAACTCGGAATTTCACGGTGGAATCAATCCGCAGTTGTTACCTGCGCTTTCGGGCAGTGGATCGGCGTCCGGCTTCCGCTGCCGGTCCCTTTTTCTTCCGGAGTATTTCCTCTTTGAGATCGTGCAGGGTTTGCAATGCGGCGATAGGAGACATCCTGTCCAGATCGAGGCCTGCAATGCGGTCCTGCACCCAGTCCGGGGATTTGGGGAACAGCAGGAGCTGAACTCCGGGGTCCGGCTCCTTCGAGAAGCCGTACTGTTTGGCCTTCGGGCCCTGCATGGGAAGAGGGCCGGTCTGTCCGCCCTCCAGTTGTTCGAGAATCTCGCGGGCGCGGTCGGTTATCCGCTCGGGAAGTCCGGCAAGCCTTGCCACCTGGATGCCATAACTCCGGTTGGAACTCCCGGCAGCCAGTTTGTGGAAGAAAAGGATCTCCTGCTGCCACTCGCGAATGGCCACGTTGAAATTCTTCACCCTCGGGCGGCTTCGCGCCAGTTCGGTCAGTTCATGATAGTGAGTGGCGAAAAGCGTTTTGATGCCCTTCTCATCGAAATCGTGCAAAAACTCGGCAACGGCCCAGGCGATGCTCATTCCGTCGAAGGTACTCGTCCCCCGGCCGATCTCGTCGAGTATGATCAGGCTGCGGGAGGTCGCCTGGTGGATGATGTTGGCCGTTTCCTGCATTTCGACCATAAAGGTCGATCGGCCGCGCGCCAGGTCGTCGGAAGCCCCCACGCGCGTAAAAATCCTGTCCACCAGGCCGATTTTGGCTTCGGAGGCGGGAACGAAGCTGCCGATTTGCGCCATGAGAACGATCAGGGCGGCCTGCCGCAGGATCGTGGATTTACCGGCCATATTCGGCCCGGTGATGATGAGCACCTCCTGGTTTTCCTGGTCGAGGTCCAGATCGTTTGGAACGAAGGTTCCGGTGTCCAGGAAACGTTCGATTACGGGATGCCGGCCTTCCTTTACGTGGACGGCTTCCCCCGGGTCGAGTTCAGGGCGGCAGTAATCATATTGGGCGGCGGTTTCGGCAAGTGAGGCGATGCAGTCGAGCTTGGCGATCTTGTCGGCCATGTCCTGGATTCGGCCGGTTTGTTGCGAAACCGTGTCGCGCAGCTGAAGAAAAAGCTGTTGTTCGAGTTCGAGGCGCTTCTCATCGGCCTCGAGCACCTGTACTTCGAAATTTTTCAATTCTTCGGTAATGAACCGCTCCGCATTTACCAGAGTCTGCTTGCGGAAATAGGTAGGGGGGACGGCAGACAGGTTGGACCGGGATATCTCTATATAATATCCGAATACCTTGTTGTAGCGCACCTTAAGGGTGGATATTCCGGTGTCCTTGCGCTGCTGGGCCTCGTACTCGGCCATCCATCCCTTTGCATCCCGGCTCAGGCGAATGTAATGATCGAGTTCGGTATTGTACCCATGGTTGATCGCGCCTCCCGATGCGAGCGTTGCGGGAGGAGGATCGGAGAGGGCTGCTTCGAGTTCCTGGGCCAGGTCCTCGAGGCAGTCCCATCCGGCCGAAAGTTGCTGAAGGAGGCTGCTCGAACACCGGGAAAGGGCTCTGCCGATTTCGGGCAGGAGCTGGATCGATTTCTTCATCCCGATCAGGTCGCGCGGACTGGAAATGCCCGTGCTGTTCCTGCCGTTCAGCCTCTCGATGTCGTTTATGTTTTCGAGAGAGTTCAGGATTTCGGTGCGAATATCGATTTCCGCAACGAGTTCCGCGACGGCCTCCTGCCTCGCGTTTATCCTGCCGAGGTCGAGGAGGGGGTAGCGCAGCCACTGCTGGAGCCTGCGCCCGCCCATGGCCGTCCTGGTATGGTCGATAATCCCTATGAGCGATCCTCTCCGGCCCTGGAAGCTTGCCGAGTAGAAGATTTCAAGATTGCGCACGGTCGCGTCGTCCAGGATCATGAAATCGGAGCGGCTGTAAGGCACGATCTTTTCGATGTGCTTGCAGGAACCGAACAGATTTTCCTGCGCGTAGGCGAGAATGGCGCCGGCTGCCTGGACGGCCGCATCCATGCGTGAGATTCCGAAACCTTCGAGCGAATGGACGCGGAAGTGGGATGTCAGGGATTCCTCGGCCCTGCGCCTGTCGAAATGAACCGCATCGACGTGAGTGACCGCCGCTTCGAGCCGGGATGCAACCGGTTGAATCCATTCCGGAGATTCTTCTTCAGGGAGCAGAATTTCCCTCGGAGCCACCCGGAGCAGTTCTTCGATGAGGAGTTCCTCGGATTCGAGTTCTGTGACGCGGAATTCGGCCGTCGATATGTCGAGGCTGGCAAGCCCGATTGGCTTGCCGCGGGCGGGGGGGCAGATCGCCGCAAGGTAGTTGGGCTGGTTCGATGTGAGGTTCTGATGATCGAGTATGAGGCCGGGCGTAAGCACCCGGGTGACCTCGCGCCGCACTAGCCCCTTGGCCTTCTTGGGGTCCTCCACCTGGTCGCAGATTGCCACTTTGAAACCTGCCGCCACGAGCTTGGCGATGTAACCGTCGGCGGCGTGATAGGGAACTCCGCACATGGGAACGGGGTTTTCGGCCTGCCTGTCCCTGGAGGTAAGGGCGATGTCGAGGACCTTGGACGCGGTTACGGCATCGTCCATGAACATCTCGTAGAAATCCCCCATTCGATAGAGCAGCAGGGACTCGGGATACTTGGATTTTATCTCGAGATACTGCTGCATCATGGGAGTAATCGTATTCATGTACGCAGATCTTTTCCAGCCCGCTGCGAGGCGGGCACGCACGGAGACTTCGTGAGAAATACCGTTTCGGGTTTAAAAGTGGTTATAATCAGTTATATTCCAGCGGGGTTGAATATTTCATTATTGTAGGACCAAGATCAAGAAATTAGTTACACCATGGATCGGATAGCGGGTTAAAATCCCTGGCTCTCCCCCGGAGGGGGATTTTCAACCGGCTCATTTTTTCAGCATTTGGGGGTTCGATTTGCAGTCCCAGGACGTAATCCGGCTTCGCGGCATCAGGCAGCACAATCTCAAGAACCTTGACCTGGATATTCCCTTAAACAAGCTGATCGCCCTGACAGGGGTGAGCGGGTCGGGGAAGTCCAGCCTCGCCCTTCATACCCTGTATGCGGAAGGACAGCGCAGATATATCGAAACGTTTTCGCCCTATGCGCGGCAGTTCCTGGAGCGTATGGACCCGCCTGAAGCGGACCTCATAGAAGGCATTCCTCCCAGCATCGCGATCGAGTCGGGAACCGCGGTGCGCAGTTCCCGATCGACCGTAGGCACGATTACCGAAATCAACGACTACCTGAAGATTCTGTTCGCAAGGCTTGCGGTTCCTCATTGCCCCATGTGCGGAAAACCCGTGACCATGGACACTGCGGAAAGCATCTGCGGAAAGCTTTCCGATCTTGCCGCAGACGATCGCGTTCTCATAACCTTTCCAATCTCCCCGGATACCGCCGGCGACAGGTCATGGGTGCGGCAGCTCGTCTCCCAGGGTTTCGTGCGCATCTACGCCGGTGGAAAAGTGCACGACCTGGACGGTATCGACGAAGCCAACCTTGCTGCTTTGCCGCAAGGCGAAGTCCTGGTGGTGGTGGACCGGCTCTTGTGGGGAAAAGCCAATCAGAGCCGAGTGGCGGATTCCGTCGCAACGGCCTACCGGATGGGGGCGGGCCGCGTGGCGATTGTCATAATGCCCGACCGGATCAGAAGGTTCAGCTCGGAACTCAGCTGTCCGGACTGCCCGGATAAGGCTCCGATGCAGCCCGCTTCCCCGAACCTGTTTTCCTTCAACAGCCCTCTCGGGGCATGCCCGGAATGCAGGGGCTTCGGCAGGACGATAGGAGTGGACATCGACCTGGTCATACCCGACCGGTCGCTCTCCATCGAAGACGGCGCCGTAAAGCCGTGGGGCATAGACCGGGAAGAATACCTGGACCTGATTAATTTCTGCAAAAAAGACGGCATACCGATCGACGTCCCCTTTGGAGAACTCGATCCAGCCGCGCAGAACAAGATTATAAACGGCACGAAAAAGTATTACGGGATAAAGGGATTTTTCGAGTGGCTCGAGACCAAGACCTACAAGATGCATGTGCGGGTCTTCCTGTCGCGCTACAGGGCATACGTGCCGTGCAGGACCTGCAACGGTTCGCGCTTTCAGCCCGCATCCCGTCATTACAGACTGTGGGGTGCCGGCATAGCGGAGCTCTCCTCCTGGAGCATCGAGAGGTGTGCCCGGTATTTCAACACGGAGCACCCCGAAATTGCGCAGGACCCGGCTGCTGCGCTGCTGATTTCTGAAATCCGGAGCAGGCTGCGTTTCCTCATGGCCGTTGGCCTCGAATACCTGTCACTGGACCGGCAGTCCCGCACCCTTTCGGGCGGCGAGGTCCAGCGCGTGCACCTTACGCGCGCCCTGGGGTCCGCGCTCGTCAACGTGCTTTATGTGCTCGATGAACCGAGCGTCGGCCTGCACGCCAGGGATCAGAAACGACTCATGGACCAGTTGAATCGTCTGGTGGGGATGGGCAACAGCGTCGTCATGGTGGAGCACGACCCGGGAATGATTCGTTTCTGCGACGAAGTGATAGACATGGGACCGGGAGGCGGCGAGCGGGGAGGCCGGGTAATGTACCAGGGTCCCCCGGAGGGACTGGAAAAGTCAGAAAAAAGCCGCACCGGGGCCTATCTGTCCGGCCGGAAGTCGGTGTTGTCGAGCCTGCATGGAAGACGGGACCGCTGGCTGGGCAGGGACCTGGTGATTCGGGGGGCCAGGGAGAACAACCTCAACGGGTTTGATGTGCGGTTCCCTCTTGGCCTTCTGGTGGGGGTGAGCGGAGTCTCTGGTTCGGGGAAGAGCACCCTGATCGAAAAGACGCTCTACTGCAACTGGCTGCGAAAGAAGGGACGGGCTACCGAAACGCCGGGACAGTGCGTCGACCTGGAGGGCGCCGGCAGAGTTGACGAGATGATCATGGTGGATCAGCAGCCGGTCGGACGCACGCCGCGCGCAAACCTTCTCACCTATACCCATGCACTCGATCCTTTGCGCAGGATACTTGCCTCGACCCCGGAGGCCCTTGCCAAGGGCTTTGCGACCCGGCACTTCTCGTTCAATGTGCCGGGGGGGCGGTGTGAAACCTGCAACGGGGAAGGCTACGAGCATGTCGAAATGCAGTTCCTCGCCGACGTCTATCTCAAATGCCCGCAGTGCGGCGGTAAGCGGTTCAAGGACGAGGTGCTCGACATAAAGGTTCGCGGCGTTTCGATCGGGGATGTTCTGGAGATGACCGCGCGGGAAGTGCTCGATCATTTTCCGAACGATGAGAAGCTCGCCCGGGCACTGGAGCCCGTCATCGCCATCGGGCTCGATTACATCCGCATGGGGCAGCCGCTCAGTACGCTTTCCGGCGGAGAGGCCCAGAGGCTCAAGCTTGTCCATCATCTCCAGATGGGGGGAGACTCGGGCACGAAGATGTTCATCCTTGACGAGCCCACCACCGGACTTCATCCCGACGACATCGCCAAGCTCGTGCGCGTGCTGAACAAGCTGGTGGATCTCGGCCACACGGTACTCGTGGTCGAACACAACCTCGATTTTCTCGCCGCATGCGACTGGATAATCGATCTTGGTCCCGAAGGGGGCGAAAAGGGCGGAAATCTCGTCTGCGAGGGCACCCCGGAGGATATTGCCGATTTTCCGCAGAGCATCACCGGACAATTCCTGAAGGAGCGCCTGAAAGAGGGGGGGAAGAAGATCGGGGACCTGGAGTTGGCGATGGCGGCCGAGCCCCAGGCAGCTTTCGCGGGGAACAAAGCAGCTTCGGTGGGGGCTGAAAGACCGCTAAAGATCGTCAGGAGCAGTTCGAGGCAGGTCGAATCGGGTGCCGCGGAACGGACTGGCGACATGCAGGGGGGCGCTGCACAATCGCACGACATCGTCATACGCGGCGCGCGCGAGCACAACCTCAAACTCGATGAGATCAGGCTTCCGCGAAACAAGATGACCGTGCTTACCGGGTTGAGCGGGTCGGGGAAATCCACTCTGGCTTTTGATGTGCTGTTTGCCGAGGGGCAGCGGCGTTACCTCGAGTGCCTCTCGTCATATGTCAGGCAGTATTTCAAGATAATGGAAAAGCCCGATGTCGATCAGATCATCGGATTGCCGCCGACAATCGCCATCGAGCAGAGAACGAGCCAGTTCGGCCGTCGTTCGACGGTGGGCACCATCACCGAGATTTATCATTTTCTCAGGCTGCTGTTCGCAAAGCTCGGACGCCAGCATTGTCCCGAATGCGGCAATTCTCTCGAAACACTTTCGGTAGACGGGATTCTGGCCCGCATTCGCGAGGAGGCCGGAAACGGGCCGATGAAGCTGATAGCCCCGATCGTGCACGGCCGCAAGGGCATCTACAGGGACCTCTTCGCAAGGTTGAAGCGAATGGGGTTCGAACGGGTCGAAGTGGATGGAAAGTGGCTTGCGCTCGATCCCATCCCCGAACTTGCACGGCACCGTGAACATGACATAGGCGTTCTGCTCCCAGGGCTTGATCGATCCGGACTCTCACTCGAACGGATGGAGGAAGCCGTCCGCCGCGGGCTCGCACTGGGCGGCGGCATTCTGCAGCTCGAGCTGCCGCGCGGAAAAGGCAGGCGGATATTCAGTCGCCATCTGTATTGTCCGACGTGTGAGAAGGGGCTTGCACCGCTCGACCCGCGCCTGTTTTCGTTTAACAGCCGCCAGGGATTCTGCCCGAAGTGCATGGGGATCGGAACCGTCAAGAGAATCAATACGGAGAGGCTTGCAGGAGATCCCGCCGTATCGATTGAGGACGGGCTGTTTGCCTTTCTGAGGTCTGTCATATGGCGCGGGAGTCTCAAAAAACAGGGAGAGAAGCTGCAACGGCTGTGGGTGCGCGAATTCGGCATCGATCCTTCGCAGCCTGCTTCCAAGCTCGGCAGAGCGGCCTGGGAGTCGCTGCTGAACGGCAAGCGGGGCAAAGTCCCCGGGCTCCTAGCAATCCTGAACCAGGTGACGGAGGAAGACGAGGCATGGAAGTCGCTCCTTCCGCTCTATGACGAACTGCCCTGTCCCGAATGCGGCGGAAGCAGGCTCAATGCGCAGGCTCGCTCCGTATTCTTCCGGGACAGGAATATCAGCGCGATGGCGGGCCTGAGCGTGTCCGATTTCCGGAAAATGTGGAGTGAACTCGGCTTCACGCCGCAGGAACTACCTATAGCCGCCCCGATAGCGAAAGAGATCAGCACGAGGCTCTCATTCCTGGAAAAAGTCGGATTGGATTATCTGGCGCTCGACAGGTCGGGAGATACGCTGTCGGGTGGAGAGACTCAGCGGATAAGGCTGGCCGCGCAGCTCGGATCGAACCTGCGAGGCGTGTGCTACATTCTCGACGAACCCACGATCGGCCTCCATCCGGCGGATAACCGCAAATTGCTGGAGAGCCTGCAGCAGCTCAGGAACAAAGGAAACTCCGTAGTCATCGTCGAGCATGATGCGGAAACCATGCAGAAGGCGGACCTGCTCGTCGAGCTTGGGCCGGAAGCCGGCGCCAACGGAGGAAGGATTGTCTCCGAGGGGACTTTCCGCAGCCTTAGCAGGAAATCATCGACACTGACGGGGAAATGGTTCGGAAAGGATCTCGCCGAGCTGTACGCAATCTCTTCCAGAAAAGCCGCCGGAGAGTCCGGGTGGCTTGAATTCAGTGGGGCGAGGTCGCGGAACCTGAAAAAGATCGATGTACGCGTTCCGCTTGGAACTTTGGTGACGGTGACCGGCGTTTCTGGCGCAGGGAAGAGTACGCTTGTCCATGAGATCATCTACCGCGGGCTTTCGCAGGTCCTGAGAAAGCAGTACGGGGAATCGGCCAACCGGGCCTTCGACAGCATTGCGGGCCATGAAAAGGTAACCCGTGTGCTGGAGGTGGACCACAACCCGATCGGGCGCACCCCGCGCTCCATCCCTGCCACCTACATCGGCGTGTGGGACGAAATCCGGAAGTTCTTTGCCATGCTTCCAGATTCGCGGGCGCACGGGTTCGGACCCGGCCGGTTTTCGTTCAACGTGAAGGGCGGGCGGTGCGAAGAGTGCAAGGGGCAGGGCCAGGTCAAGGTTGCCATGAACTTCCTTCCCGATGTCTTCGTTCCGTGCGAATCCTGCGGGGGGAAGAGGTTCAATGCGGAGACCCTTTCCATCGTGTACAAGGGAAAGAGCATTGCAGATGTTCTCGAAATGACCGTCGATGAGGCGGTTGAGACTTTCTCCGCTCTGTCCCGCATTTCGAAGCCGCTTCAAATTCTGAGCAATCTGGGCCTGGGATATCTGAAGCTGGGACAGTCCAGCCCAACCTTGTCAGGCGGAGAGGCGCAGCGCATCAAGCTCGCCGGCGAACTGGGAAGCGGCAGGAATGCGACGGTCTACATTCTCGACGAGCCGACGACCGGGCTCCACCGCGCCGACATCAAACGCCTGCTCGACGTTTTGAGGGCACTGACGGACCGGGGGCATACTGTTCTGGTCATCGAGCACAATACCGATTTCATTTGGGCGAGCGACTACATTATCGACCTTGGGCCGGGGAGCGGTGAACGGGGCGGGAGCATTGTCGCGCAGGGCACCCCGGAGGAAGTTATGGAGCGTGCCTCGGAAGGGTCGCTGACCGGAGAGGCTTTGCTGCCGTATGGGCAGAGGGCGGAACCCGCCCTCGCGGATAAAAAGGGATCGTGATGAAGCGCGCCGGCGGGTGCGGTTATGCAGGGGTTGCCGGGTTTGAAGGCAGCGTCCCGGATAGTGCACGGATGTTTTCGAGCATCCGGACCATTGTCTCTTGGATCCGGGAAAATCGGTCCATATTCTCGAGAATGGCGGATGGGTGCTGGACGTAGGGCCCTTCGACCATATCGTCGGCACAATTTTGTATAAGGCTCCGGACGCTCTCGGTTGTGGATTCGAGGTGGAACTGCAGTCCGACCACGCGTCCTCCCCGCAGTGAATAAGCCTGTGCGGGGCATGCCTCGCTCTCCGCCAGCATGACGGCCCCAGGGGGGAGCGAAAATGTATCGCCATGCCAGTGGAAGGCGGAAAACCGGTCGGGCAATCCCTGGAAAGGCGGAGTGGAGGCGGCCTGCTGGGTCAATGTTACCGGAAACCAGCCGATTTCCTTGTACCTGTTGCGGAACACTCGGCCGCCCAGGGCATCTGCAACCAACTGGGCTCCCAGGCAAATCCCGAGAACAATTTTGTCGCTTTCAACGGCCTGCCGGATGAACTCCTTTTCCGATGCCAGCCAGGGAAACTCGTCTTCTTCATAAATATTCATGGGACCGCCCATGATAACCAGCCAGTCGAATTCATCCATGGAGGGAAGTCTGTCCGAGCGGTACAGGTGGGTGCCGGCGACCTCCCACCCCTGCTTTTTCGCCCAGGACTCGATATTTGCAGGTCCTTCGAAAGAAACGTGCTGAAGATAATGGACTCTCATCATAGCCTCGATTCTATAGGGAAACGGATTCGTTTCCCCATTTTACAATTTCCATGCCGAAATTTTCGCAAACATCTGTAAGCAAGGCAAGAGAAGCTATTCTCGGGCTCCCGCGGCAATCCACTGTTGAATCAGGCTTATCTGCGCATCTGAAAGCCAGGGAGGACCGTTTTTGGGCATACGCGGCATGGAGGTCCCTTTGATTCGCCTGACCAGTTCGCTCTTGTCGGGCTCACCAGGGATAACCATCTTCCCTGCCTTGCCGCCAGTCATCACATCCTGGTGCGAATCTACGCGAAAGCCGGCGGCAGCGCGGGTCCCGCTGTGGCACTGGCTGCATCGTGCCTGCAGCAGGGAGGCTATTTCAGGATAGTTGCTCGAATCCTGTTGGCCATAGGCGGAGGAAAGGCAAAAAACAACCAGAACGGCGGTGAAAATAATAGTGGACTCCACGGGCAAATGCGCAAATTTCATCTGCTATCCTTCGTTGTTTATCTATAATGGAACGGGAGTTATTCAGGGGTACGAGGAAAATAAGGCGGGAAGCGTCGAAGTAAAAGGCAGAGAAGAAAAAAACTTGGCCGTGCACCCTTTGTCGAACTGGCCGGGACAGGCCGCACACCTCCAGGCAGTCAACCAGATTAAACCACGACACAGCCGGTGATACTTACCGCTGCTTCCTTCCGGACCTGACGGGGTTCGTACTCGTCTGTTGCGTAGTGTCCGATTGGTACCGGGATTAAATACGACCGGACCGACACTGGCCCTTCAAAGGGGATTCAACCCCGCTGAAGCGGATCTCGGGCTACAGGGCACCGCTAGCTCCCCGTCTAGCACGACCAAGATCAATTGCACCCAATAGATAACATTTTATCCTTCCGGATGCAACCACCCAGCGGCGGAAAGCTCCGGGATAAAGACTAGAGGGGGCCGCGGTCCAGGAGAAGGCATCGGGTCAGGGAAATGCCGAGCAAGTCTCTGAGGCTTCTGAGTCTCCCGTGAGACAGGAGGTGCATCCATCCGCCGATGTACAGGGGACGAACCGGATTGTTGCGGAAAAGCTCCGTGCGAATGTTTCGAGCGAGCCCTTCCTCTCGCTCCTGCCACAACGACAAATCTTTATCGGACAACATTCCGGGCGCCGGCACATCTCCGCGTATCAGGCGCGCAGCTGTGTCGTATTGCCTGGAAACCGGATCCGGGGCGCTATCCATCGTCAACAGTATTTCGAGGTTTTGCGCCGAGATAAGCTCGGCCCACGTCTCGATCCATTGCCTGCTGAATTCTGAGCAGTCAGCTGCGATGACCGTTGCTCCGCGACGGGAGGCATATGCCGCGGCCGCCCTGTATTCGAAAGGGAGCTTAATCTGGCGGGCGATGGCGTCGATCCGGCGATGTCTGCGCGCTTTCGCGGGCTCGACGGCGAGTCTTCGGGCCGCTATGCGCAGATTTCCTGAAAAAGTTCTCCATAGCGCGCTCCCGTTATCCTGACGATAGCGCAGCCCGTAGGGGCTCAGTTCGACGAAGATCAGGTCCGGGGCATGCCTTTCGAGTAAGCGCCGTGTTCTCCTATAGCCCTGCGGGTCCGAATGAATGGTCCCGACCAGCACGGGGAGAGTCGCTGCGGCAGGAAGAGGATCAACCGCCATTATCCGTTCGCCCCTTCGAGTACGGTGAGAAGAGAGCATGGAGTTCCCGGAAGTGGTCTACGTGAATCGG
>JAEZXS010000399.1 GCA_023442755.1 Pseudomonadota bacterium
CCCCAGGCCAGGCCTTCGGCCGCGGCAGATAAATCCGAGCACTTGGGAACAAACAGGAAAGTTGCGTAAAGGTCGGACTACTTATCGAATGAATACTGCGGATCAACTTTCCCAATGCATCCATCTGCAGATTGGTCATGCATTTTCTTCTGTTTTTCACTATAATCAACATTGCCGTGGTATTGATTGCGATAACCACAACCACGGAAATACACACGGTGTTCAAGAGGTTGGTGGGAATGGAGCTTGCGGTACAGTCTGAGGGGTTTACTTCCGGGGTCCCATGATAAATTGCAGCCGCTATTATCAGATTCTGGGCATCACTTCTGATGCCAGCATGAGTCAAATAAAGCAGGCCTACAGACACAAGGTCAAGACCTGGCACCCGGATTTATTTCCGCATGACCCCGAACGTCGCAGGGAAGCAGAGGAAAAGATCAAGGAGATCAATGACGCCCACAGGGCGTTGACTGTACGCGATGGGAAGCCGCTACGCTGCGGCATCCATCCCGCAGCACAGTGGAAGACGGACACCCGCTCCCGGAATTCGCATCCCGGTCCAAACGGCGGCGCGGCAACCAGTCAAAATCCCTACGTTCTGATGCGGTGCAATCACTGCGGTCATCTGAATACAGTGCGGAAGGGAAAAGGATTGCACACAATCTTGTGTGGCTTCTGCGGTAACTCGCTCTTCAGTGCAAGGAAATCGGGTACGAGGCCCGGGTTCAGGCGTGTGAACCTGTTCGGGCACACTCTGGATTTGCCTTCGCGTGACTACATGAAATTTCTGGTCTTTTGCTTCTTCACCATCGTATCCATCATAGTCACCGGCATCGGAACAGCCATCCTGCTCCTGGCCGGTCGGGACTTCCTCCTCCCCTATTTTTACGGATTCGTTTAAGATATCTTCCGGAAAGCTGCAATAATGAAATCAGGAGCCCCATCGTCTTCGAACCGCTGCCTTCCCAACGGGAAGGCATTCAGGCGACCGGCAATAATTATCGCATAAAGGAACAGAATTGGACACGTTGAACTCAAATGCTTATGAACTGACGCAGCACTCGCTGCTCACTTCACCTGCGAAATGGCTGATTACCGGGGTTGCGGGCTTTATCGGATCAAATCTTCTCGAAACACTTCTCCGGCTCGACCAAAAGGTCATCGGTCTGGATAATTTCTCGACAGGACATCAGGCAAATCTGGACGAAGTCGAAACCCTGCTCTCCGCAACCGGCCAATGGAAGAACTTCTCCTTCCATGAAGGAGACATTCGCGATCCGGAAACTTGCCGGGAAGTGTGCTCCGGGGTCGACTACGTTTTGCACCAGGCAGCGATGGGCTCTGTTCCCCGATCAATAGCAGAACCCATGGCTTCGCATGCATCCAACCTCACCGGCTTTCTCAATATGCTCATCGCGGCCAGAGATGCAGGCGTCAAGCGGTTCGTCTACGCCTCTTCGAGTTCGATCTACGGGGACCATCCCGACCTCCCCAAGATCGAGGACAATACGGGGCATCCCCTTTCTCCATATGCCGTGACCAAGGCAGCCAACGAACTCTATGCCGGCGTATTTGCCAGAACGTACCCCATTGACTGCATCGGCCTCCGCTATTTCAATGTTTTCGGACCTCGACAGGACCCGAACGGCGCCTATGCTGCGGTGATACCCAAATGGTTTCTGGGGCTGATAAAAGGGGAAACGATCTTTATCAACGGCGACGGAGAAACGTCCAGGGACTTCTGTTACATCGACAACTGCGTTCAGGCCAATATCCTCGCCGCCAGCACGACCAATCCCGACGCTCTCAACAAGGTCTATAACGTCGCCTGCTGCAAAGCCACCTCTCTCAACCAGCTCTTCGAGATGATCAGGGCGCGGGTCGATGCCGCACATCCCATGAAGAATCCGGTCAACCCCGCATACCGGGATTTTCGCCCGGGAGACGTCAGGCACTCGCTGGCTGATATCCGCAGAGCCGGCACCCTGCTGGGGTATTCCCCCCGTGTTTCCGTTGAAGAGGGATTGCTCAAGTCGGCTGAATGGTATCTGACCCACCTCGCGTAGAACTCGCCGTCATTTCGAACATCGATCGAAACCGAAAAAAGAAAGAGGCCCCAGGATACCATTCGGGGCCTCTTTCGATGTCGCTCATGCCGTAAAAGACTTCGCCGGGCCTTTTCAGGACCGCCCGTAGTTATCCTCGAACCTCGAGATATCGTCCTCTCCGAGATAGCTGCCCGACTGGACCTCTATCAGCTCGAGATCGATTTTCCCCGGGTTTTCCAGCCTGTGCCTGGTCCCCCAGGGGATATAGGTGCTCTGGTCCTCGTTGAGCAGAAAGACCTCGTCGCCTTTCGTGATTCTCGCGGTGCCCTTCACCACAATCCAATGCTCGGCCCGATGGTAATGCATCTGAAGAGAAAGGCTGGCGCCGGGGCTCACAGTTATCCTCTTGACTTTAAAGCGGTTCCCGCTATCGACATTTTCGAAAGAACCCCACGGCCGGTAGGTGCGGCAGTGGGTGAGTGCCTCATCGCGTCTTTCTTTTTTTAGCTTGCTGACGATCAACTTGACGTCCTGCGACCTGTCGATCGAAGAAATCAGAATGGCGTCTTTGGTTTCGACAATGATCTGGTTCTCGATCCCCAATGCCGCAATCAGGCGGTTTTCGGAATGGATGTAGCAATTGTGGACATCCTCCATCACCACATCACCGGTAACAACGTTTTGATTTTCGTCCTTGCGGCAAACCTCGTGCAGAGAAAACCAGCTTCCGACATCACTCCAGCCGATGTCGAGCGGAATTACCACGGCATGCGAGGTCTTCTCCATAACGGCATAGTCGACTGAAATACTCGGGCAGGGAAGAAAAGAGTTTTCATCCAGGCGGATGAAATCCAGGTCTCTCCGTGCTTTCCCATATGCACTCCCGCATGCGTCCAGGATTGCCGGTGACAGTTGTCCGAGTTCCTCGAGATATACGGAAGGCCGAAACATGAACATGCCGCTGTTCCAGAAATATTCTTCCGACTCGACATAGGTACATGCTTTTTCATATTCCGGTTTTTCCGTAAATTCGCACACCGAGAACGCCGAGGGGTCACACTCCAGGCATGCTCCCTTCTTGATATATCCATAGCCGGTTTCCGGCCGGTTTGGCACTATCCCGAAAGTGACTATTTTTCCAAGCGAGGCGATTGCTTCTCCCGTTTGAACGGCAGAGGCAAACAGCTTCGCATCTTCGATCAGATGGTCGGCAGGGACGACCAGCACTACGGGATCGGCCCCGTTCTTGCGTGCTTCGAGGGCGGCAACCGTTATGGCAGGGCAGGTATTGCGTCCGGCAGGCTCCAGAATAATTGCAGCGGGGGAGACATCCACGTCCTGCATCTGAGAGGCCAGCATGAATCGATGATTTTCGTAGCATATGATGATGGGAGGGGCTACATCGGGAATTTCCGAAAGCCGCAGCAGAGTTTTCTGAAACAGGGAGATCTTCCCCCCCATGATCGGCATCAACTGCTTGGGAAAATGTTCTCTGGAAAGAGGCCATAACCTTGACCCCATACCGCCGGACAGAATGACAGGAACTATCATAAATACCTCACAGATGTCGTCAAATGGCAATCCGGGAACTGCCGATACGCGTTAGATTCAACTTCCCTGTGTCCCTTTTACCAGGAATGACCTGTTCTGGAAACACTTTATTCCCGGATTACCGGGGCTGTTCCTTGCGCGAAAAGCGGGCGATCGCATGATGCGGACTTCTCCGGCAAAGGTGGCGGAAACTACTGAAACGGGCAGAATGAATAATAAAGACTATGTATTCTCGTATTGGCCCTTTTTAAGCATGGCCCATGTCCCCGGCAACCCGGGAAGTGAGGATATCCATCAGGGTTCAACTCCTGCACGGGAATGTGTTGTATTCCTGCAGCCAATAGTGATAAAAATATGAGTTAGGCTAACGTCTTGTTGGACCATCCCGGGGACAAAACAACCCAGAGGCAGAAAATCTGGAATTAAACCGGAGAGGAAAAGTATTTTCATGGATTCCCGGAAACCTGTCCTGATTACCGGCGCCGCCGGATTCATTGGCTTCCATATCGCTTTGGCACTGCTGAACAACGGACAGGCAGTGGTCGGTCTCGACAATGTGAACCAGTACTACGATCCCCAGCTGAAATGGGACCGTCTCGGAATACTCGCCGGCAATCCCCTCTTCCGCTTCGTTCGCCTGGACCTTCGAGATCGCGACCCGATGGAAGACTTTTTCCGGAAAAACTCCTTCGTCACGGTCGTTCACCTGGCGGCCCAGGCCGGAGTCAGGTATTCCATCACACATCCTCACGACTACATCGAGAGCAATGTATGCGGCTTTCTCAACCTGCTCGAGGGCTGCAGGTACGGCAATGTGGGACACCTTGTCTTCGCATCATCCAGCTCGGTCTACGGAGCGAACGAGAAGACTCCCTTTTCCGTCCATGATAATGTCGATCATCCTATCTCTTTTTATGCCGTGACCAAAAAAACCAACGAATTGATGGCCCACTGTTATGCCAACCTCTACAGCCTTCCCTGCACGGGCCTGCGATTCTTTACGGTCTACGGTCCCTGGGGCAGGCCTGATATGGCCCTGTTTCTTTTCACTCGCGCCATCCTTGCCGGGGAACCGATCAAAATATTCAACAACGGCAATATGCGGCGGGATTTCACCTATATAGACGACGTTATCGGGGCACTTTTGAAGATAATTGAAAAACCGCCCGGACAGAATCCCGACTGGAACAGGGTGGTCCCCGACCCGGGTTCGAGTTTCGCGCCCTACCGGGTCTATAACATCGGGAGCAACAGGCCCGTTGAACTGCTCCACTTCATCAATACCATCGAAGACTGCCTCGGAATGGAGGCAAAGAAGGATTTCCTTCCGATGCAACCGGGGGACGTCCGCGAAACTTCCGCGGATATCCAGGACTTGGTGCGCGATTTCGGGTTCCACCCCAAGACCTCGATCAGGGAAGGAATTGCATCGTTCGTAGAGTGGTATCTGCAGTACTATCGGATTGGCGCCGGTTCAAAGAAAGTGCTTTCCGATCGGGAATAAACATACGACAATCCTGCTTCATCAATTCGGGATCAAAAAAATGAGGCGAGTCTTCTTTGTCCCGGTTTTCCTCATCGCTTCCCTGGTTCCCTCGCACGTCTGTGCAGAACAGGTAAAGCTGGCATGGGACGCCGTTTCCGAGCCTTCCGTCTCAGGCTATCGGGTCTACTTCAGCGGGGAAAACGGACAGTACAACAAGAACCGGATGGTGGATGTGGGAAAGGCGACTACCTGCACAATCAACCTAGATAAGGGTAAATGGTATATCGCTGTTACCGCCTATGATTCCAAAGGCAATGAGAGCGCCTGTTCCAGCCCGGTAATATGGGAAAAGGACACCCCTTATACACCCGATGCTCGACAGCAGCCCGGAAACAAACAGCCGGAGCAACCCAATGGTGCATCCGGCAAGACCCTCATTCCGCCCAGTGCACACCGCGATCTGCAAAACGACGACGGCACCAGAAAACTCATCCCACCAAGCAAAGCCCGCTAGAACCCTTCGATCCCCATGATTGGGGGAATAAAAACGGGGCATATCAACTGCCCCGTCTGTTTCATTCAATTTATCATTCGTCTTCCGGTTCAACCGGAGGCGGCAGTGGCGGAGGCGGTACGGGGGGCGCCACAGGCCTGACTGTTGCAGGTACAGCGGAAGGCGGCGGAGGCGGGGGCGGCTCGTGGGTAAACTCGATCTCCCACCGCTTCAGAACGGGAGGATCCTGCTCGGCATTAAAAACGAATTTGTTGATATAGATGTATTCCGGGTACTTTGCTTTTGGCTTCTGCGTCATTTCATATTCAAAGGTAAGTTCCCGAAAGGGCATGTTCACCTTGGACTCCAGGGTATTCGCAGAAGACCTGTCCGGAGGACCGAATATACTGATGATCTCCCCCATCTTCATCTCGAGCTTCAGCCTGCTGATATTCGCTGGGGTAAATTCCGGATGCTTCGGCCACACGGTTTGGGCCTTGGGTTGAGGCGATGGAGGGCATTCCGGAATGCACAGCTGGCATTCTGAGCAGCAGCCGAAAATAGCAAGCAAGAATAGTGCAGGAATCAACGCAAGGCGTTTTCTCATATAAGTTCCCTTTATGCTTGATGATTTGTACTGGAATCGGCCCGAAGCTACCAAATTCAGGAATACTTGTCCACAGGTTTCTATGGCCGGGGGGACTTGCCGGCTTCATTCAACTCGTCGGCTACCTTTGCAGGAACCTCTTGATTCAGACATATTTATCTATCTGAGTCAAAACTAATTTTGGACGGCTGACAAGAACCGTGTAATTCAAGATGCTATGGATTTGAAACTTATTCTATAAGAGTCTCGCTCATTGCATCAAAAAAGCCTCCTCCCGTCTAATTCAGGAGGAGGCCCTTTCAAGAGACCTTAATAGATCGAATCAGTGCGCCATTGGGATCAGGCCGGTATAGGAGATTTCGGATAAGGGCCTGTTCCCATCAGTGCTTTGCACGAATTTCCTATTTTCCCGGCAGTACCTGGAGCATCCGGGACACCTGCATATCGATAACCCTCTGCACATCGTACGGGGGAACGTTGGCTAGATCCACGAGGGCGCTCTTATAGGAAGAGGTGCGATCCCGATAGCTTTGCGTGTTGATGTCGATCCTTACCATAGCGGCATCCGCCGGTGCAACCAGACCAAGAGCAGCCCCGCTCCCGGCACCGATTGCAGCTCCCGACCCCGGCGAACCGAGCGCTCCGCCGATGATTGCACCTGTAGCTGCGCCAAGCAGGGCTCCACCCACCACATGCCCCGCTCTTGCTTCGGGATTATCCCTGGACATGGCATAAAAAGAGATGTTGAGCATGAAATCGGCTTCTCTTTCACGCCGTACCTGGTCGTATCCCTTCTCATACAGCAGATTCATGGATTGAGGGAGCTGCTGGAGGGCAAAAGGGGTGCGATCGTCAACGCGCAGGAGGTACAGGCGGTCATAGGGCCCGACCATGATCTGCCCTCCGCCATTGGAGACAACCGGCTGTTCCTGAACGCTGTAATAGGGCGCAGGAGGACCGGCGACGCAACCGGCAAGCAAAACGGCCGCAAAAGCCACAGTTACAAGTTCCCACGACCATGCCAAAGATTTCATTCAGCACTCCTTGTTTATTAATGGTGATGGCAAAAATCGGATGATAATCGGAGTTGGTTCCGCTATGAATAGCATTTGTGAGACTTGACAACAACGATTTTTGTCACCCGCTCTGCCGTGCCCGGCCATTTTTCGTAATCGAGCCCGGCCGTTTACGGTTTACAGGAGGACAGCTCCCGTGCCTTCGGATGTAATGACGCGCCAGGGTATGCCGAAAGTCTACACCGATGCGTAGAAACACCGCCACGACCGCATCCGCTTCCGCCACATGCGCTGCATGCCCGGGTTGACCTGTCCACTCATCATTATTGATCGGCAAAGGAAGCAAAATGCAAAAGCTTAAACTCGGCATCAGCACCTGTCTCTTGGGGGAACCCGTCCGATATGATGGGGGCCACAAGCTCGACCGCTTCCTGACTGACGTTCTCGGCCGGTTCGTCGAGTATGTCCCCGTATGCCCTGAGGTCGAATGCGGGCTGCCCGTGCCGCGGGAATCCATGCACCTCGTGGGGGATCCGGAAGCCCCCCGCCTGATTACCACCCGGTCGAAACAGGACCTCACGGACCGGATGCTCCACTGGGCCGAGCAGCGCCTTCATGAGCTGGAAAAGGAGGAACTCAGCGGCTTCATATTCAAAAGCAACTCTCCCAGCAGCGGCATGGAACGCATAAAGGTCTTCGACAGCAGGGGCATGCCCAGGAAGGTTGGCAGGGGCATTTTCGCACGGGCCTTCATGTCCCGTTTTCCACTGGCGCCGGTCGAAGACGAGGGCAGGCTGCACGATATGGCGATTCGGGAGAACTTCATTGAAAGGATTTTTGCATACCACCGATGGCAGCAATTGAATCGGGAGAACAGAAAACCTGGAAATCTCGTCGAGTTCCATGCCCGCCACAAATATCTGATCATGGCCCACAGCTCGAAGCATTATTCCCAAATGGGTCGATTAACAGCCCACGCGAAAGACATTCCCGAGGACGAACTCTTCGATCAGTACGGGAGCCTTCTGATGGAAGCGCTCAAGCTGAAGGCGACGGTCCGGAAGAACACAAACGTCCTCCAACACCTTGCGGGCTACTTCAAAGAAGATCTCTCCGCCGATGAGAAGCTCGAACTGCAGGAACTGATAGCCGATTATCACTCCGGGCATCTGCCCCTGATCGTTCCGGTTACTCTCTTGAATCATTACACCCGAAAATTCGGCAAGGAATACTTGAAATCACAATTTTACCTGCGCCCGCACCCGATCGAACTGCAGTTGAGAAATCATGTCTAGTGCGCCGCCGACCGGGATACCTGCGGGATGCCGATGAATATTCATCCCGGCAAAAATCACGCGATCCGCCTGTCAAGGTTCTATAATGCTCAGGCGGCCGATTCCAGTTCTTTGTGGGATCGGCTTGCAGCCACTATAAGACGAAGCACACCAAAACAGGGCATTGATTGTTTCGCTGCCGGCCACAAAGAGAGCAGCAAAAGAATCAGAGACAAAGATGCGGGGCAAAATTAAACGGAGCGGCCGAAGCCGCTCCGCGGGGATTACGGGCAATCACAGCGGCAAGGCCGCCACGTGACTACTTGGAACCGGGCATTACCTTTGCGAACAGGTGCTTGACCTGCGAGAAGCCCATTTTGCGGCGAAGCATTCCAAGCTGATCCTGGAGAGGAATCTTCTTCGGGCATACGTCTTCGCAGCCCAGGAGCCCCAGACAGCCGAAAATTCCGTCTTCGTTTCCGACTACCTGGAAGTACTCGTCGTTGCTCCTCTGGTCGCGCGGGTCCATCATGAACCGGGCAAGCCGATTGAACGCCGTCGCCCCCATGAACCCCTCCGGC
>JAEZXS010000039.1 GCA_023442755.1 Pseudomonadota bacterium
CTGGTGAGCCTGTTCCTGATCGGCGGGGCGATAGGGACCCTGGCCGGTGCGCCTCTTGCCGACAGGTGGGGCCATGCTTTCTGGCTCCGCTTCTCGATGCTGGGCTGTGCTCTGCTCTTTCCGCTGCTCTTCTTGGTGCGCGGCCCCGCACTGTTCTTCGTTCTGACTCTTTTCGGCGTTATCCTTATTTCCACCTTTTCGGTAACGGTTGTCATGGGCCAGAATCTTTTTCCAAACAACCTCGGGGTCGCTTCCGGCCTGCTCGTTGGTTTCGCAATCGGCGCCGGGGGAATCGGAGTGACCCTTCTGGGCCTTCTCGCAGATCATTTCGGCGTTCCGGTCGCGATCAAATCGATCGGAATACTTCCTGTGGCCGGTTTTTTGCTCACGTTTGTGTTAAGATACCGGACACCGGCAACGCTCAAGGCTACCGCATAATCATGTACACTCCTAGGAATCACCCGGGAAATAGAAGATGCTTTTTCTAAAATTGCTCCTGCTCCTCTGGTCGATCAACTTCGCTCCACCGCTCATGGCACATCTTTTTGAACAGAGGTGGAATACACCGCTCGACGGCGATCGGCTCTTTGCCGACGGCCACCGCCTTTTCGGCCCGCATAAAACGGTTCGCGGCGTTCTCGCCGGCATCCTGATGGGAATGTGTGTCGGAATCGTGCTCGGCTTTCCCTTTTGGCTCGGCCTGGGTGCCGGAGCACTGAGCATGGCAGGAGACCTCTTTTCCAGTTTTCTCAAAAGACGCCTGTCTTTTATCAGCGGCGATGTCGTCCCCGGACTCGATCAAACGCCCGAGGGGCTTTTCCCCTTTCTGATCCTTGGCCCGTATTTCTCTCTCTCGCTCCTCTATGTAGTGTTCTGCCTGGCCGTATTCGCAACCGGGGCCTATTTCGGCTCCATTTTCCTAAGTCATACGCTCATGCGCAGGCCGTTTGCATCCTACCCGCGGCCCGTCCGCCCCAAAACCCGGTTCAGAGAGCTAATTTCCTGCCAGATCACGACAGCCCCTTTCTACCAGATTCTGAACTTCGAAGATGCGCTCTATTACCATTTCCTGATGGAAACACTCTTCAAGGCCATGGGCATCTACGAGCGGGGCAAAAGCAATGCCCTTGTACTGGAAAGAAAGGACGTGTCCTTTCACTTCAGCGACCTGCCGCCTGCTTTCGACGGATACAGGATACTCTTTCTCACCGACCTCCACCTTGACGGACTTGACGGGCTGACCGACAGGCTTCTCAACATCATCCGCGACATACGGGCTGATATATGCATTCTCGGCGGCGATTTCCGTATGGAGACCCATGGGCCTTTCACGGACGCAATGACCCAGTTGGACCGGATCCTTCCCCAGGTGCATGTCACGGAAGGCGTTTACGGCGTTCTGGGCAATCACGATTGCATCGAGATAATGGACGCCCTCGAAGGCCGGGTGACCTTTATGGTAAACAGTTCCTTGAAGCTACAGCGAAACGGTGAGCAAATCTGGCTGGTCGGAATCGACGATCCCCATTATTTCAAGTGCCACGATCTGGATCAGGCCTTTGATGAAGTCCCTCACAAAGCCTTCTCGATCCTAATCTCGCATTCCAACGAGATATACAAAGCCGCCCGAGAATATGGACCGAAACTCTTCCTCTGCGGCCATACCCATGCGGGGCAGATTCGGATTCCGCCCATCGGTCCGGTGTTCACGCACAGCAGCGCCCCAAGGAGCCTGTGCGAGGGCCGCTGGGAGTACGGGGGGATGCTCGGCTACACCAGCGCGGGGGTCGGCGTTTCCGGCGTGCCGGTGCGGTACAATTCCAAGGGCGAGGTGACCGTCATCACCCTGCACAGGGCATGAGCATACCCGATAAAAACAGCACCGGGGCCTATTACGTCGGGTCCCGGTGCTGTTTATTTTTGCAGCTTACCTAACATTCCTTTTTGAAGACAAGCAGCGGCGGATCGTATATTTCCGGCGGCTTGACGCCGAAGAGCTGGAGCAAAGTCGAAGCGACGTTAGTAAGCCCGGGCGATTTCACATCCGGGTTGAACCGGATGCAGTCCTCCCCGGAAGGGTCGTATACGATAAACCAGACCGGGTTGAGTGTATGGGCCGTCTTCGCTTTCGGCCTTCCGTCCGGATGCCGCTTGACCTGCCCTTTCTTATCCAGTTCATACATTTCTTCCGCATTTCCATGGTCGGCCGTAACAAGCAGAATCCCGCCCATCTTCGCAGTCGCCGCCATCAGCCTCCCAAGACAGAGATCGACCGTTTCCATCGCGATCACGGCCGATTGATAAACCCCAGTGTGCCCCACCATGTCTCCATTCGGGTAATTCAACCGGATAAAATCGAATTGCCGCGACAGAATAGCTTCCACGGTCCTGTCCGTTATCTCCGCCGCTTTCATCCAGGGCCTCAGTTCGAAGGGCACCCGGTCCGACGCGATTTCTATGTACTCCTCACATTTTGCATCGATCTTGCCCGACCGGTTTCCATTCCAGAAGTAGGTGACATGTCCATACTTTTGCGTTTCGCTGATGGCCATCTGCCGCAGATGGTGGGCGGAAAGGTATTCCCCGACTGTGTTCTCGATGTGTGGCGGCTCCACGAGGTATTGTTTGGGAATATTCGCTTCTGTGTCGTATTCCATCATCCCGGCATAGGCCACCTGAGGATGCGGCGTTCGTTCAAAAAAGGGAAAATCGTCGTCTTCGAAGGCGCGGCTTATTTCAAGAGCCCTGTCGCCACGAAAGTTGAAAAACACGACGGCATCCCCGTCACGGATGGGACCCACCGGCCCGGACCCGTCGGCTATGACAAAGGGTGGCAAATCCTGGTCTATGATCCCTGGGTGATCCTCGCGATAGGTGTTTATCGCATCCCTGGCGGATGCAAATTGCCGCCCCTCGCCCGCGACATGCGTCTTCCACCCGCGCTCCACCATGCCCCAGTCAGCTTCATACCGGTCCATGGTGATTTTCATCCTGCCGCCGCCGCTCGCGATCCGGTAGTCGACTCCGGTTTCCTGATTCAGTTTCTGCAGCAGGTTTTCAAGTTGGTCAACATACTTCAATGCACTGGTCTCGCCGACGTCTCGACCGTCAAGAAGGATGTGGACCCGTGCGCGCGGAAGTTTTTCCACACGGGCAAGGCGCTCGAGCATGGTCTCCAGGTGCGATATATGGCTGTGGACAAAGCCGTCGGACAGAAGGCCGATAAAGTGCATCGTCCCGTCATGTTCTCGGCAGTATCGCACGATCCGTTGCCAGTTTCGCCCTTCGAAGAGCCTGCCGGAGGATAACGCCTCATTAACGAGCCTTGCGCCCTGCGGATATAACCTTCCGGCCCCGAGTGCATTGTGCCCCACTTCGGAATTGCCCATTTCGTCGTCGGTCGGCAGCCCGACCGCGGTCCCATGCGCTCTAAGCAGGGTATGGCGGCAGTTCCGGAGCAGCCAGTCCAGGTTTGGAGTCAGTGCATTTGCAACCGCATTCCCCTCCTTATCCTCGCGATACCCTACGCCGTCCATAACCACCAGCGTGATCGGACGCGGAGTGCGGCGGGTCAACAGACTTACCATTTCCTCCATCGGTCTTTCTCCTGAATATTCGGAATCCATTCCCGTATAGCGTATCGAGAGCGGTTGAACGAGAATGGTTAACGGTCCCAAGTCATACAACCCACCTCTCAGGGCTGCCGCGCCCGGACATCCCTCTGCTTCTCGCCAAGCGTTACCGTGATGGTTGTCTTGCTGCCGTCCCAGCGGACGATCCCAACCTGCACCCTGTCGCCCGGGCGCAACTTGCGCACCTCGCGTATCGCGGCGTCGGCATCCTCGACAGGCTTCCCATTGACACTGACAACAACGTCTCCGCCAACCGTGACTATGCTGTTCCCGATCTGGGCGCGTTTGTTTCCACCGCGCAGTCCCGCCGTTGCGGCGGGTCCGTTGGGCGTGACATCGATAACCAGGGCGCCGGAGGAAACAGGCAGTTTGAGAGCTTCGGCCAGATCCGGGAAAAGGTTCATGAGAGTGGCCCCAATATACGGGTAGCTGTAGTATCCCTTCGACACAAGGTCGTGGACGACCCTTTTCACCGTATCCACGGGAATGGCGAATCCTATTCCCACACTGGCTCCGGTCGGACTGAAGATCGCAGTGGTCACGCCAACTAGGTTCCCGGAAGAATCGATCAGCGGGCCGCCTGAATTACCGGGGTTAATAGAAGCATCCGTCTGGATGATGTCCTCGACCAACGCTCCATTTTCCGCACGCATCGTACGCCCGACCGAACTGATCACCCCGGTGGTGAGCGTCTGCCCCAAGCCGAAGGGATTTCCGATAGCCATCGCTTTCTGTCCGACTTTCAAATCTACGGAGCCTCCGAGAGGTATCACAGTCAGCTTTTCCTTCGGCGCATCGACCCGAATGACGGCCAGGTCCGTGTCGGGATCGGCGCCCACGAGTTTGGCAGGGTATTTTTTCCCATTGGATAGCGTCACCTCGAGTTTTCGGGCATCTCCTATGACATGGTTGTTTGTGAGGATATGTCCCTTTGTGTCGATGATCGAACCGGACCCCGTGCCCTGACGCGGCACGACGTTAAAGAAAAAATCGTGCTCCAGAACAGTGCTCGTGATATTGACCACGCTCGGGGCAAGCCGCTGGTAGAGTTCGATATTGTTTTTTTCTTCCTCGGTAAGAGCAGCGGCAACGGAGACCCAGCACAGAACGCAAAGAATCAGGGCAATGCCTCTCGTCGCCCTTTTCGAACGCATACTCAACTCATCACCTCATTCTCGGGTTAAATTCCGTGAAATAGCAGCCTAATTTATTGACTGCCCTGTGGCTTGTAAATACGCCGTAAAAACCAGGCAACCAGAAGGATCGCAGCACCCCAGGCGACATACCGCGGCCAGCGCTGCATCAGCGAAGGAACGACCTCTTTGACCCTGTTTATCGGCAAAGCAAACCCAATTTTTATACTCGACCCCGTCGGACTCAGAATCGCAGTGCAGATACCTACCAACTCTCCATCCGAATTGACCAGTGCCCCTCCGGAGTTCCCCGGATTGATGGAAGCATCGGTCTGGATCAGGTCCTTCATGACCTTTCCACCGTCCTTGATGTTTCGTCCGGTCATGCTCACCGCTCCGACCGTGAGCGTCTGCCCGAGTCCGAAAGGGTTTCCGACCGCAAGCACTTTTTCTCCTATCCTGAGCCTGCCGGAATCTCCAAGTGTTATCGCCTTCAGCGGTTTTTCGCCGGGATCGACCTTCAAAACAGCAATGTCCTCCGCCGGAGATGCGGCCATCACACTTGCCCGCATGCTCCTTCCGTCAAGCATGACATAAATCGATTTCGCCCCGGCGACCACGTGGTTGTTCGTAACGATCACCCCGTCTTCTCTCAGAACGACTCCCGATCCCGAACCGGTGAGCGAGGGCACCGAGCAGAAAAAGAACTCGGCCTCACACGCTTCCGTCGTGATATTTGCAACCGAAGCGGCCACCTTTTCATACGCCCGTATCGTACTCAGCTCTTCAGACGTAAGCGCACAAGCTCCGGAAAGGGTCAGGCACAAATCGATCAATAACGCGGTGATAAGAATCGCAAATAAGAAGCTGCAGGTTTTCCTGTCCATACGCCTGGTTCCGGTCCCTTGAAAAACTCGGTTTTTTCGACAGAGTAAGGTGAGTATATTTATAAGAAACGCTGCCAAACAGCAACAAAGATGACCGTTTACGGAAGGAGAATACAGCAGGCTCGCATAAAGCATGCGAGCCCGGACGATCTTCACCACAGGCGGTCCGCTCCGCCTGCATCGGTCAGTGAGCCACGATTCGCTCCCCCTTGTGATTTCTCATTACACTGGCAGCCTCCGGGGCCCTGCCGTCTTCACTTCGCACCCAGAACAGAACGCCCCCCTCCTTGATCCCGGTTCTGTACGCTTCTGCAACCTCATCCGGGACTTCAAGCTCGACCAGTGCCGATTTCAGCTCGTTGCAGGAGTGGACGGGGCTACAGTCTCTTCTGGCAAGCAGCGCAGCAAACTTTCCCGCCGCAAAGACTTTACCCACATCCGCTATGTTCGTCTCGTGCTTCCCGCCCACAATACGGTCAAGTCCATGCACTCCGCCACGGCCCGTTCTACCCGACACTTCTATGTTCGTCTCCCGGCGGCAAACTTCCAGGTGCGATTTTGCCACATAATCCTGTGTGATCACATTCATCTCGTCAGACGCAAAGCCCTTGCCGATAAGTTCATCGACGGCTTCTTTGGCATTGTCATATGTCTTGAAAAGAGAAAAAATAGTTCTCATTCCCTGGACTCCTCGGATTCTGTTGCTAACTGCATCTTAACCAGATTCGGTGATTTAAAGGTAAATAGTTTCTTCCCAGCAGGCAACGTCGCGTCATTGATCTCCGGTGTTTCCATTTCAAGGCGGACGGGCTATATTTCGGTGCAGGACGTCATATCTGGCGCGATTCATACTATCGACCGAGCGGAGGTCCAATGGCTGGCGTTTTTGAAGTATATGTAAAAACTCATTTTTCTGCAGCGCACCGCCTGAACGGTTATCCCGGTGACTGTGCCCGTGTGCATGGACACAACTGGATAATAGAAGTCTTCATAAAATGCTTCGAGCTTGACAGGATCGGCATAGCCCTGGACTTTCGAGATATAAAGTCGGCCGTGAAGGCCGTCGTCTCCGAACTCGACCATTCAGACCTCAACGATCTGCCTGTTTTCGTGAATGAAAATCCGACATCCGAAAATATCGCCCGGTATCTCTACGGGCAGCTGTCCGAGAGGTTGAACACGCCGAAAAACCGCGTCTCCAAGGTCAAGGTGAGTGAAACCCCGGGTGCGGGCGCTTTTTATTGGGAAGAGTAATGGGACTGAAGGTCAACGAGATATTTTTCAGCATTCAAGGGGAATCGACCTATGCCGGAAGGCCCTGTGTTTTCGTTCGGCTGACCGGTTGCAACCTGAGGTGCAGCTACTGCGACACGCAATACGCATACGTGGAAGGGGAACAGATGGAAATGGCCCCTATCCTCGAGCGCGTTTCCCGCTTTGGCTGCAAGCTGGTCGAAATAACGGGCGGTGAGCCGCTCCTACAGGACCGGACACCCGATCTCGCACGCGAACTCATTCGGAACGGCTATGCGGTCCTCGTCGAGACCAACGGGAGCATGGATATCGGCAGGCTCCATCCCGACTGCGTCAGGATAGTCGATATGAAATGCCCTTCGAGCGGAATGCACGAGAAAAACGACCTGGCCAATTTGCAGAGGCTCACCACGATGGATGAGCTGAAGTTTGTCATCGGGGATAAGGAAGATTTCGAATTCGCCAAGGAAGTGCTCGATCTCATTCGGAAGCCCCTGTGCACCATCAATTTCTCTCCGGTATTCGGGAGCATTTCTCCCCGTGAGCTTGCCGACTGGATTCTGAAGGACCGTCTCCCCGTCAGGCTGAACATGCAGATCCACAAGATAATATGGGAGCCCGGCAGGCGTGGCGTTTGATCCACCGCAACGTCCGGGAACTCCCTCATTCATTCCGGACTGCCGTCACTCCGGGAACTCCAGCACCACCTCACCTTCCTTCTCACCCTGCTTCAACTTCACCTTTATTTCAATGCTGCTGTCGCGGATCCCGATCACAACCGGCATCTTTCCTTTTTTCTCCTCGATGTGAGTGATGCCCTTGACCACATCGAGCACCTTTGCCCCGATCTGGGCTCCCGGAGACGGCAACTCCCTCTCACGGTACTTCGCCGTGATCGTCACATCCCCATCGGGCCTGCAGTTCAGAGATATCTTTTTCGCGCTCCTGTCGATACCGTGCAGAACGGCAAGGGCAATCCACTTCAGTGCGCCTTCCTCGGTATCCTCTTCTCCTTTAAGAGCCGCCATCTCCCTGAGCGGATCGGTGGTAGCGTAGCAGTCGCATTCTTCCTGAACTTTCATATGCAGGGTTCGCTTGTCCAACATAGGGCCACCCCTCCCTTGAAATCCGGTCATCGAAAATCGTTTCGTCCAATACCTTTCGAAACGCAACGAGCACATAAAAAAAGCAGGAGAGCGCAACCGCTGCCGGCGCGCTTCCTGCCTCAAAATAAGTACTTTTTGTACGTTTGACAGCTAAGCCGTCTGAATTTTCCTGAAATCTGCTATCCGCGAAAACAACCCATGTATGCGCGTGAGAAGGGCAAGCCGGTTTCGCCTTACCGCCTCGTCTTTATCCATAACGAGCACGGAATCGAAAAAGCCGTCCACCAGGCTCTTCAACTGCGCCATGGCTTCGAGCGCTCCATGGTAGTTGGATTTCCCGAGCATTTCGCCGACAGCGGACTCCTTGGCAGCGAGGCCATCGAAAAGAGCCTGCTCCGCCGGTTCCTGAAAAAGGCCCTTATCGACCGGAGCATTTTCCGGAACCTTTATTATGTTGGCAACACGCTTGAAGGCGACAGCAAGGCTGTTGAAATCGGGTCTGCGGGTAAATTCGGCCAGCGCCCGCGTACGCGCCACAGCTTCGAGGATATCGTCTATGCCGACGGACAGAGCGGATTCGATGACATCCGCGCTGAATCCATCCTGTCCGAGAAGGAAATGGTGCAGCCGCCCCTGGAAGAAGTCGAGAACATCGC
>JAEZXS010000048.1 GCA_023442755.1 Pseudomonadota bacterium
AGCTTGTCAGCTTTGGTCAGAACCGCAACGACGGGTATGTTCTTCTCCTTCAGCCAGCCCCACAGGCTGATGTCGTCCGGTGTCGGGGGATGGCGCAAATCCATGATCACTACGACGCCTTTGAGGTTCGGGCGCGATTCGAGGTAGGTCTCGATCATGGGACCCCACGTGGCCCGCACGCTTTGCGCGACCTTTGCGTAGCCGTAGCCGGGCAGATCGACGAAGCGGAAAGAGGAACCGTTTATTGCGAAAAAGTTTAGGAGCTGGGTACGGCCGGGCGTTCGGCTGGTGCGCACCAGCTTCTTGCGCTGAACGAGGCAGTTTATGAGTGACGATTTGCCGACGTTGGAACGACCGGCAAACGCCACTTCGGGGATATCGTCCTCCGGGTATTGATCGGACCGGGTGGCCGACTTTACGAATTCAGCCGATGTGATGATCAGGCTTTCGGGCACGATGTTCCTTTCGGGGACCTTTTGCGCAGGTAGGCCTCGATGCGGTTCAGGCCCTCCTCGATGTTCTTCGTGGAATTGGCATAGCTGAAGCGGACATAGCCTTCCGCATTGGACCCGAAATCGACTCCCGGGGTTATGCCGACCTTTGCGTTTTCGAGAATCTCGAAAGCAAATGCATAGGAATCGGTGGTGAAGTTGCGAGCGTTTGCCAGGACGTAGAAAGCGCCCGTAGGTTCGACCGTAATGCCGAATCCTATTTCCCGAAGCCTCGGAATGATGAACTGCCTGCGGCGGTTGTAGCGATCGAGCATCTTCTTGACGTCTTCCTTCACGCTCGGGTCCGTCAGGGCGGTGTAGCCGGCCGCCTGGGCCATGGAGTTTGCCGAGATGAAGAAGTTTTGCACCAGCTTCTGGATGGGGCGGATCATGTACCTGGGAACTATGAGGTACCCGAGGCGCCATCCGGTCATGGCGAAGAGCTTGGAAAAGCCGTTGAAGACGATGCAGTTGTCGGTGAACTCCAGGATGCTGTGAGCGCGGCCTTCGTAAACTAGCCCGTGATAGATTTCGTCGCTCAGGATCATTTTGCCCGTATCGGCGATTTCCGCCATCCTGTCGGGGGGGAGCAGGTTGCCGGTCGGATTGGCGGGGGAGTTTATGAGTATCGCCTTCGTTTTGGGCGTAAGCGCGGCGCGTATGGCTTCCGGGCGGTACTGGAAGGCGTCCTCCTCATAGACGGGAATCATTTTGGGCACTGCTTCGAGAAATCGAACGAAATTCGGGTGGCAGGCGTAGTGGGGATTCGAGAGGATGATCTCCTCCCCGCATTCGAGAACGGTGCTCATGCCCACCAGGAAAGCCGGTGAGGTGCCCGAGGTGACGATGACCTGGTCGGGCTCGATGCTGTGTACCCCGTAGGTATCGCTGTAGTATTTGCAGATCGCCTCCCGGAGCTTTGGGGTTCCGAGGCTGTGCGTGTAATGCGTTTCTCCCCGCTGCAGGGCCTCGATGGCGGAATTCTTGATAGCCTCCGGGGTATTGAAATCAGGTTCGCCCACTTCGAGATGGATAACGGATTCCCCCGCGCGCTCCATTTCCTGGGCCCGCTCGAGAACGTCCATAACTATAAATGAGGTCATGTCCTGGAGTCTTCTGCAGATCACGTTGATTCCCTTTCGCATGAGAGGATGAGTGGTTTCGACCCCGCGGGCGGGAGGCAAACAGCCCTTGAGCCGGGCCGAAAGGAGCGTCAGTTCGGTTGAGAGGGTTGAGGCGGCGGCTGAGGCTGTTGAGACTCTACGGACTTCGGGGCAACCGGCACCTTGATTATAACCGGTTCGCCGGGGATCTCGCCTTCGAGCTGCGTCATCAAAGTCGAGGCTTTTGAAAAGGTGCTCACGGGTTTGAGCTGGATCAGGTAAACCTGACCCATGACCTGGTGCTTCATGGGTTTGACGATCGCGCTATACCCCTTGCTCTTGAGGGAGTCGCGGATTTCTTCGGCTTTCTGCCTGTCGACAAAAGAACCGAGTTGCACGATATAGTTGAATGACTGCATCTCGGGAAGGGGCGAAGGCTGTGCCTGCTCGGGCTCCGGCTGAGCCGCTGCGGCGGGGGCAGGGGAGGGCTGGGTCCCGGGGAGATCCAGGACCGGCTGCTTCTGCGCAGGAGCCGGCGGCGGCAGCGTGGATTTCACCTGCTGGCGCCGAAGGTCCTGGTTTCGGATCACGTCGATTTGCGACGGATGCAACTCGGATTCATGGCGGGCGCCGGTCCGGGCGGCGCCATCCATTCTCTTGAGATAGAGGGTTGCTTCATCGGCCATCGCGGTATTCGGTGCAAGTTTTATCACGCGGGTCAGCGAAGAAAGCGCCGAGTCCAGGTCCCCGGCAAGGTAGCTCATAACCCCGAAGCGCAGATGGGCCTCCGCCAGGTCCGGCGCGCCTTCGACCGCCTTTCCGTAGGCTTGCCTTGCCTCGTCGCCGCGCTGCTGGGCTTCGCAGATCTTTCCTATCCGAAACCATGCCTGACCGTAGGCGGGCTGAAAGCGTACGGCCTGCTGGTACATCGGAAGGGCGCGGTCAAGGTCGCCCTTCTGCTCGTACAAGCGTCCGAGGTTATAGGCGGCAAGCTGCGGCGTCTGGTAGAAGGGATCGGCCATCGCTTTCTGGAACGATTCCTGCGCCAGTTCGACCTGGCCCCTCTGTGCGTATACAACGCCTGCGGCGTTCAATGCTTCGGGGTAGTTGGGCTTTATTTTGAGCGCTTTCTGGAAGTGGGCCGTCGCATCCTCCGTCAAACCGCGCTGGTTGTACGCAAGTCCGAGAGCGTACTGGATCTCCGGGCTGTCGGGTTTCTTTTGTTCGGCCTCGGTAAGATACTTCAGCGCGTTTGCCGTATCCCCGGCGCCCAGGTATTGTTCGCCGGCTTTCTGAAGCTGCGTCGCGGTGAGGTTCGGGCCGCTTCCGGAAGTGGTAGCGCACCCGGAGACGATCAGGACAATCCCAGCAAGGAACGAAAAAATTCGTATGCCCCTCATCAGATTACCTTGTTCAGAGAGTACTCGATAATTCCTTCCGCGCCCTTTTTCAGCAGGTTGGGGATCAATTCCCGGACCGCATTTTTCGATATGACCGTTTCCACCGAAACCCAGTCCGACTGGTAGAGGTTGGCGATTGTAGGAGCATTCAGGCTGGGCAGAATTTCTATCACCGGCGTCAGTTTATCCTTGGGCACGTTCATCTTCAGGGCGACAAGGCCTTCAGCTTTGAGCGCGCCTTTGAGCAGAAGAGCGATATGCTCGATCTTCTCCCGCTTCCAGGGGTCGTCCCATGCGGCGGGGTTCGCGATGAGCTGCGTATTGGACTGCATGAGTTCCTTGACGATCCGAAGCCCGTTGGCGCGCATGGTCGAGCCCGTTTCGGTAACTTCGACGATGGCGTCGCAGAGTCCCGAAATCACCTTGGCCTCGGTCGCACCCCAGGAAAACTCCACATTCACGTTGATGCCCCTGGAGCCGAAATAGCGCTTTGTAAAATTGACCAGCTCGGTTGCGATCTTTTTGCCCTCGAGGTCTTTTTCCTCCTTGATGGGGGAATCCATAGGCACCGCCAGAACCCACCTGGCCGGCCTCTGGCTCACTTTCGAATAAACCAGGTCCGTCACGACCTGGATCTTCGAATCGTTTTCCATTATCCAGTCCAGGCCGGTAAGCCCCGCATCGAAGGTGCCGCTTTCCACGTACCGGGACATCTCCTGAGCCCGGCAGATCGAACAACTGATGCACGGGTCGTTTATTTCGGGAAAGTAGTTGCGGTCGGACAGGGATATGCGCCAGCCCGACTGCTGAAAAAGCCTGATGGTCGATTCCTGCAGGCTTCCTTTCGGAATGCCCAACATAAGCTGCTTCACTTTTTATAAACCTCCTTTGGATCGAATATGCGGACACCGTCGACTTCGAACCCGCCATCGACGTAACGGCGGTAGAAGCAGCTCTCGAACCCGGTATGGCAGGCCGCCCCCCCGACCTGCTCCACCTTGAGCAGA
>JAEZXS010000155.1 GCA_023442755.1 Pseudomonadota bacterium
CGCTCTCGCGCTGCGCGAAGATCGCTCTGCAACCTGCTCACTTCAGAGACATCCACAGCGATAGCGATAACCAGTTCCACTTTACCGCCGTTGCTCAGCACGGGGGCGGTGTGTACCGCAACTGGAATTTCCCGGCCGGCAGCGTCAAGCATGATTGCATTTCGCCGCTGGCCTTTGCCGCTGGCAAGCGTTGTTTGGACCGGGCAACTCTCCGGACCATCGTTAATGAACACGGCGCAACTCGGCATGTTAACCTGGTCGCCTAAACGCTCGCGAAAGAGTTGGTTGACGGCCACAACCTCGAGAGCACTGCTGTGCACGGAAATGAAGCAGGGAAGTTCGCTAAAGAAGCTATCGCCCTGGTCAAAGGCCTCCACCAGCCCCTTCATGACCCCTGTAATTCCTTCGACTACCTGGCCAACAGCGAGGCGTCGCTCCAACTCCACCACTTTGGCCGACTTCTCCGCCACCAGTCGCTCGAGATTCTGGGTATGCTCCCGCACCTGCATCCGCAGAGCTATTTTCTCGAAAGTCCGGGAAAGGGCCCTCTGCAGGATCACGTCACGAACGGGCTTGGTCAGGAAGTCGGTCGCCTCCAGTTGAAGGCTCTTTATGGCCAGCTCCATGTCGCCATGTCCGGAGATCATGATGACTTCAATGTCGGGATAGCTGGTCTTGATGGCCTTGAGGAGTTCGATTCCATCCATTCCGGGCATTTTTATGTCGCTTAGCACCACATCAGGAGCGAATTCCGGGACGAGTTCGAGGGCTTCCCTGCCATTAGCCGCGGTAGCAATTTCGTAGCCGAGGTCCTCGAGTGACAAGCGCAGGATGATCCGGATCGGCTCCTCGTCATCGACTAGAAGAATTTTATTCCTCATTGATTACTCACCAGACCCTAAGACACAGCGCCAAAACTAAAAGATCGGGGCCTCTGCACTCAGGCAGCGGCCCCGGGGATGCTAACTAGCCAATGAATGACTTGATTACTTCCAGGAGTTTCTGTGGATCAATGGGTTTGCTCAGAATGGGCACCTGCTTCGTCAGAACTGGCACCCGTGGTCCCACACCGGTAATGACAACAACGGGAATGTCGGCCAGGACCGGTTCCTTGCGGAGCTTAACATAAAACATGGTGCCGCCGCGCTGGGGCATGTCCATGTCCAGAGCTATGAGGTCCGGCGGGCTTACCTGGACCTTTTCCAGTCCTTCGACGCCGTCGCGGGCGCTGTCGGTATGGTAGCCGGCGTCCTCCAGTACGTCTTTCAGATAACTGCGGATATCGGGATCATCGTCGATAATCATTATCTTTTTAGCCATGAGTCTACCCTCAATTATTTGTTTGGTTCTATTCGGAGTGCCCGTCACCATTGGAGGTTGCAAAAGGGGTTGCCTCTTCGAGAGTCCCGAGCGCTTTCGTGAGTTGCAGTACAATGCCCATGGACTTCTTGATCTCCGGATCGCCCATGGCGCGCAGCATGCCGAAAGGCCCGACCGGTTTGGCTTCTCCTAATTTTGCCCTGGCCGGGACATCGACCAGCTTATCCAGAATGGCCATAGTTTCCGGGTTGGACAGCTTTTTCAGGAGGCCGACGAGCCACACGAAGCTATCGCCCATGGCCGTAATGTCCTCATAGTCATACGTCTGTGCGACCTTGGCGCGGACTTCGAGCATTGCCTCGTAGGTCCGGAAAACACCCTGGGTTTCGAGGGTGCCAAGGTAACGGATCGCATTTTGCACCGCCGATTTCATCAGCGGCTCCATGGTCTGCCACAGCTCTATGGCGTTCTCGAGCTGGTCGAGCATGTAGGCGAGGTTTCGCACATTGCGGATCCCCCGCTTGAGGAGGACATACAGGTCCTCGAGCTGGAAAGCATCCTCCACATAGCTCATCTCTTTCAGCATTGTCTGAAAGGCCTGTTTGATGAGCGGGTTCATGTCATCAAACAGCTCCTGGTAAGTCTTCTGGGATGCGCGAAGCTCCCGGACCTCTCCCTGGAGAGCATCGAGTTTTTGGAGAATCAGTTCGTCATTGGTCATTTGCTCACCCCTTTGGGCATGTAAGCTCCGTCTCGCCTCTTGCCCGCCATGAACATCTGAGGCTCGAGCGGTAACTCTTTCCCCTTCAACATCAAATTAAAGTAGGCCCACTTGAACATCATCTTGCCCCAGTAATTGAGGTAAGATTCCTGGAGCAGGTTCATTGGGCCAAGGCCGGGGAATGGGTATTTGCCGGGCAGGGGCTCCACTTTATAGTTGAAGTCGATGAGCACCGCTTTCTCGTACCCGGAAACGATGAAGCAGGTGGAATGGCCATCGAACTCCGGCAAGGGTTGCAGGTCCTCTATCTCACGCAGCATGTTCTCGACCAGCACGTCCGACTCGTAGTGAGCCACAGAGCCCGCCTTGGAGGTGGGCACGTTCGTGGCATCGCCGATGATATACATATTCTCATAAGTCTTGGATTTGAGCGTATGGTGGTCGGTCTCCATGTACCCCATTACGTCGCCTATTTCAGAATCCATGATGATCTGAGAGCCGAAATTGGGAGGGATGGATACGAGCAGGTCGAATTTGACCTCATCCCCCTTTACCGACTCGATGGTCTTGGTCTCGGGGTTGACATGGGAGATATCGAAATTGGGTACGATATTGATGTTTTTCTCCTCGCACAGGGCGCCAAGCGCAGAGGCGGCAATCGGTTTCGTGAAGGCGCCGGTAAGCGGCGTTACCAGCTCGATATCGATGTTGCAGCGGGAGTCGTTCATCATGAAAAACCAGTCGGCCAGGTAGACGAACTCGAGCGGAGCGACCGGGCACTTGATGGGCATTTCGGCAATGTGCAGGACCAGCTTGCCTTTATCGAACTTACGCATTCTATGGCGCAGGGCCACAGCGCCCTCCGGGTGGTAAAAGCTGAAAGCGTCCTTGTTCCAGATTTCCATCATGCCTTCGATCTCTTCGGGCACAATGCGGCATCCGGTCGCAATGATGATCCAATCGTAGTCGTATTTGCCGTTGTTGGCTGTGGCAACCACCTTCTTAACCGGATCGACGTTTGTGATCTCATCCAGAACGAAGTTCACACCTCTGGGTACGTAATCCATCTGCGGTTTGATGCAGTCTTTGATGTCATAGATGCCGAAGGGAACGAAGAGCCATCCTGCCTGATAGTGATGCTGCAAACTGCGGTCGATGACGGTGATTTTCCATTCTTTTTCGTCCAGTTTGGGGCGGAGCTTGGTTGCGCACATTACGCCGCCGGCGCCCGAGCCCAGGATGAGAATCTTCTTCATGGTGATTCGACTCCTTTTGTTGAGTATTGGGTGTCAATGAAACCGGGTTTCCTAGTTCTTTCAACAACAAGAGGCTTCCGTTGTTGGAATTAGGCCGAGCGGTTTTTCAGAAAATGTGCGATCCGGACAAGATCATTGGTAATTGGGTGGTGTTTGTCTTTGATATCGAGCAGAGATTGAGAGCGAGGGGGTGAATTGGCAGCTGACACCGCATTCTCCTTTAGACTAAGGGTGGAAAGTCCATCGCTTTAATCTATATTGAGTTGGTAGTCTACAGCAACTTTTTACCCCAGTAAAGGATAGTATTTAAACTATTCGTAAATGTGCAGAATTTAAAGATCGTCGAGATATGCACAACTAATTTTGATATTAATGTGAACGGCAGCACAATGAAATTGTCTGGGAGCAATTACTCCGGATATTGATTTCAGCGGGAAAGATTGCGAAAACGAGGATGTCTGTCCGGATTTGTACAGCGAAGTCCAAAAGACTTGGCGAACGGATATGGAAGCACGCTCTTCGGGCCGAGAGAAAACATTCACCAACTGTAGATATATCCCTTAAAATCAGATTCATTTATACGTTATCGGCGCGAGTCTCGGCGGCGGGAGCGATTTCCATTCCGAACATGAGTCAACATTTCCGGGTTTTCATAAGGCTGCGGCAAGTGCATGTCGGGGATTCGCACTGCCGGGGAAAAAACTGTGCAACTCCGGTGTGTGCTTTCCACTTTCTGCGCGACGATGCTCGGCTCCCTGTTGAAACAGCTGAAATGATTCCTGGCCGTTTGAACGGTCACGGCAGAAGTCGTAGAAGGTGTTGTCATATGTGATCAACCTTGTAGGACTCCATCCGACAAAAAAATAGGAGCCACACTGACAGAATTTCTTCTGCCTCAAACTATACTTCAAACGGGGTTCACATCATACTCATACACCAATCATCCCATTGCCCGAAAGGAAGCGAGACATCCGCGAACCCGCCGGGGGCAACCGCCCGCCACAAGTCTTTTCAGGTGCAAGCGCAACGCCCTTGAATAGTGATAGTTGGTCGATCCGGCTTCGGAGAAGGCTTTGCAAACGATATGCGTTGACACTGAATAATGGAATGTTATGATTCCTCCAAGTCCTCTCAAAGCCAGTAATTATCGGATAATAGCGATTTCGCGGAGCGGGTTTTCGGACCGTGACGCTGCAGGGATACGATGAAATCGATAGGCAGGGTTTCGGGCCATACCGGCTCACTGGCGCTTCGCACGCGTACTTCAACCAGAACGGACTTTTCGGGCATTTCCCGCTTTCAGAATTCAATTATACTATCCTGTGCGATAACAGGTCATTCTTCGTCGGAGTTCGCACCCGGGCAGCTTTCGGCGCCGCCGACAGGACCAGTTCGGGTTTTTTCACGGTCTCTTAATTTATTCATAATGGGATGGGGGTTGTATGAGTAACAGTTTCTTGGGTCAAAAGCTAAAAGAAGGGTATCATCTTCTCTTTGACGAGCAGTGGTCGGATATGGTGGGAGGGGTTCTTCTCGGAATACTTTCCATTCTCATCGTTGCCTGGTCGCGCCCGTGGGGGATTGTAGGCGGAATACGAAACTGGGCCGACTGGCTCTTTTACGGCGTAGGCGTCATTCCTAAAGCCCCCGAGAATCCGCTGTTCTTTTCCTCTTCCATCATGGACATCGGCCTGCTGCTGGGCGCCTTTGCCGCAGCCCTGATGGCCGGTCAGTTCGCTCTTCGCACCTCACCCAAGCTCGAAATTGCAAAAGGTTTCTGCGGCGGAATCCTGATGGGTATCGGCTCCGCGTTTGCCATGGGCTGTAATGTCGGCGCCTTCTACACCACCCTTATCAATCTCTCCGGCAACGGTTTTGCGATGATGGTGGGGCTGATCGCCGGCGCGTACATCGGGCTGCGCTATCTTCTCTGGGAACTGGAGCATTTCCCCGCAGCTCCGGCTCCCATGGCCGCGCCGAAGGACAATGCCGGATTCGACTGGAAAGCCGTTCAGCCCTACGTGGGCGGGGCAATCTTCATTGCCATGCTGGTTGCGGCGTTTCTCTACCGCAGGTATGATTACGCTGAAACCGGCGGGTTGCTGCTCTTCGGCATGCTCTTCGGCGTTGTTCTGCAGCGCTGCCGCTTCTGCTTCGTTCGCGCCTTCCGCGATCCTTTCATGACGGGAGAGGCGAATATCGCCAAGGCGATTGCGGTGAGCATCGTGATCGGCGCCGTTGGCGTTGCCATACTGAAGGCCAACGGGTTCAGGCCTGAAGAATTGTATGTTACGCCTACCTTCGGGTGGGGTTCTGTCGTCGGCGGGCTGATTTTCGGGATCGGCATGGTCATCGCCGGCGGATGCGGGAGTGGGACTCTGTGGCGGTGTGCGGAAGGACATCTCAAGCTCTGGATGGCTCTTCTGACGTTCGCTCTGACCAATTCCCTCATGAACGTGTTTCTGCGCAGCACCGGGCTCAGGGAAAAGCTCGGCGCAGCCGTCTTCCTTCCGGATTTCTTCGGCTGGGGAGGGTCTCTCATTGTCATAGGTCTTGTGCTGTTCCTCTGGTACATGGTTCTCTCCTGGAATGAGGAGACGAACAAGTTCACGGTTGGGATATAAGTGCAAATGCGGTCCGGCGCCTTGTTCCGGTACATTAATCATCAATTTTAACAGGAGATGTTCATGGACGATATCAAAGCCAATGATACCCTGGATGCTCGCGGCCTCAGCTGCCCCATGCCTCTTTTGAAGACGAAGAAAGCCATCGAGAAGATCGGTTCCGGCCAGATCCTCGAAATCCTGGGTACCGACCCGGGAACCCGCAATGACCTTCCGAACTGGGCGAAACGGTCCGGGCACGAATTCCTCGGCGAAAAGCAGGATGAGGGATTCTGCCGCTACTACATCAAGAAGAAGTAGTCCAGCAGCCAGTGGTTCCAGTTGGTGTACGGGCGGGGACAGCCCCGCCCGCATGATTCAGTTGTTTGCGTAAGGTATTTTCATTACAGGTGGGAGTTGTCATGGCTGAAAAACTGGGCATCTTCGTGTCCTCGAACAAAAATCTGCGCCATCTCATCGAAACGACGAAGGCGGCGGAACGGGCAGGTAAGGAAGTCATCATCTTTTTCTCCCATAAAGGGGTTTTCCTGACCCAGGAACCCGAATTCAAGGAACTGGTCGGGCATGCACGCTATTCCCTGTGCAACGTCGGCTGGGAAGCCAACGGCTTGAAGGGGAAAACGGTCCCGGGCATGGACGACAAAGGGTTTGGGACCCAGGCGCGGCACGGGGAAATAATCGAAGACTGCGACAAGTACCTGGTGCTTTAGCGATTCCGGTTCTGACAAGTTTTGATCGCGTTCCAACGGGTTCTATTCAGGGGAGTAACATGAAAAAAGTCGCGTTTCTCGTACGCACTAAAGATGAGCTTTGGGAAGGGCTTCGTTCCAGCCTCGGATTGATCATCGAAAACAATGAAGTAATTATGGCGGTCCTGGATCAGGAAGTCGATATGACCGCGGAATACCGCGAAAACCTGGAATGGTTTCTCGAGATGGAGGGAAGGGTTTTCTCCAATCATCCGGCCAATGTCGAAAAGCACGGATTTGAGCCGATCACCGTTGAAGAACTTGGCGGCATGCTCAAAGACATGGATTTCGTCGTCCCCTTCTAAGGGGTTTCCATAAGAGAGCCAATCATTTTCAGGCTTAGGAGCAATCAATGAAGATCTTAAACGTCTTCCGTTCTGAACCCAGTGCGGATGTACTCAAGATGGCCGACATCCTCTGTGAAGGACATGAGGCCGTCCGTTTCGACCTGTTCAAAGGCGATGTCGACTACAATAGACTGGTGGATCTGATTTTCTCGAGCGATAAGACGGTCAGCTGGTGGTAGAACCGCACTAATCCATTTTCGTCCACCAAAGAGGATATGCCCGCGCCCGGGGAGGGATGCTTTTCCCCGGGCCGGTGCGCTCTCCCGCGCTCTTAAATTCTTCGAAACATCCCCGTCTTTTTATCGATCTCGAGGCGCTCCACGAGCGAGCCATCTTTCGTAACTACCGTAGCCTCGAATATGTCCCCCTTTTCCAGCACTTCCCCTGCCTTCAGGTTCGCGTTTCCCGTGCGTGTAACGTAATTGTTCAGCAAACAGGCCAGTACTGTCGGAGAGAACATGTGCAATGACGAATCTCCCCGAGGCCGCTTCGGGGGCTCATCTCCCTCCGCCCATAAAACTGAACAGGAGTGCCGCCAGGACGATCAGCGTTACGCCGACATAGACCTTGTCCTTCTGGATGAAAAAGGAAAACACCGTAAAGGCCACACGCATGATGGGGGTCGCTATCAGCAGGAGCAGGCCGAACTGTATCACGCCTCGTCCGGAAAATGCAGAGGCGTCTTTGATAATTCCGAGCAGGCTCCGCAGGTCTGAAGGTTCGCCCCGGAAGATGTGATAATTCGGAGATTCGCCCCCGTGCCGGCTCAGGTACAGCACGCCCCCGACGATGACGATCAGGGATGAAACGGCAACTCCCACTCGCAGCAGGTTTCCGATTATTTCGTCGATCTTGGCATCCGTAAGTTCGGATTTCTTCAAAAGCACCGCTAGAACCTTCCTGTGAAGCCGTTGTAGAGCATTTCCAGGCCCAGCGCCAGGATGACTCCCGCAAATACGATCCGGAGCAGCCCGGTCTTCGATGAGACAAGAACCCGCGAGCCGATAAAGGAACCCAGTACTACCCCCAGCATGACCGGCATTGCGAGGCCGGGATCGATATACCCGCGATTGAGATAAACGCCCGCGCTCGCAACGGCGGTGACGCCGATCATGAAGTTGCTCGTTGTCGTGGAAACCTTGAACGGGACGCGCATAGCCTTGTCCATGGCCAGCACTTTGACCGCGCCCGAACCGATTCCGAGCAGTCCCGAAAGAGTTCCGGCCAGAAACATGAGGCTGAAGCCGATTGGAACTGCACGCACGTGGTAGGAGATGAGCCCTCGCGTGCTGGGATAGGTGCCGTCGAGGTGCAGGGAATTGGAAAAAAAGTCCGCCGTATCCTCGCTTTTGGCGGGCGTCCGGCTTCGTACGGAAAGAATTGCCGAATACAGGAGAACGAATCCGAATATGACGGCTATTATTTGCGTGGAAATCATGCCGGCTATTGCCGCACCGAGAAGTGCTCCGAAGGTGGTCGCCATCTCGAAGAACATGCCCAGGCGTATGTTGGAGAATCCCTCCTTGACGTAGGCGGCTGCGGCTCCGGATGAAGTGGCGATGACGGAGATGAGAGAGGCGCCGATCGCGTAACGGATATCCACCCCGAACAGCAGCGAAAGCAGAGGGACGATGACAACTCCGCCCCCAAGGCCGGTCAGGGCGCCCAGAAAACCCGCTGTGGCCGATCCGGCAAATGTCAGCATTGAAAACTCAGCGATGTTCACTTCCTCTCAGGCTCCCCTTCAGTTTATACGACAATGCCTTCAACTATAATTAACCAACCTGCCTGCATCCAGATGGCGACACTCCGAAAAATCTACCTCTCGATCCCGTACAGAGAATGCATTCGGAAAATGAATAGTTATAGTTGCCTCAATTGAAAACTGAGGCGGCGCACTGAGTACGATGCCGCATGTGGAGCCGTATTCGATAGACGGGAGGGCATCATGCTGAATAAACGATCAGGAGGTCGTTCCTATCCGTTTTTTGCAATCATGCTATTTGCTGTAGTTCTTACAGGCATGAATGCCGGTCCGGCGCAAAGTCAGGGACGGTCCTTTTGACAAGGCCGGATTCGAGGTGAACGATATCATATTGCAGGTCGAGGGTAATCCGGTCGGCAGCGCAGACGGCCTGCTTGCGATTTTGAACGCCCTGAAGCCGCAGCACAAGGCGTCGGTAACGGCCATCGATCACAATAGCGGGCAGTCCGGAACCGTGCAGGTCATTCTGCCGTAGCTTCCGCCGGCCGCAAGGCGATCATCTGCCGGGACGGGAACTACCGATGGCAGATTGGACCGCGGATGCGCCCCCACTAAAGTCCAGTCTCTCTGAGAAGCCTTTTTGACGCTTCCTGATTATCCGGAAATTTAGATAACGGCGGCCCGGAACATATATCCGAGACCTTGCCCGGATATTTGTCGGTAAGTCATTTCTTCAGCGGATTGGAAGCAATTGGCTTGAATAGAGCATGCAGACGAGCTGAGCGATATATGCAGCGGCCAAGAGGCAAAAAGTGAATATCTCGGCGAGGGATTTTGCCTTATTCAGGCTTTGCAGCACGTCATAGAATTCTCTAATCAATGTGTTGCCCAATACCTGTATATAGATCATTCCGAGATCTATCGCGACGATGGCGATAGATGCACAAGGGCCTTCCATCTGTACAGTCCAATATAAATCCGGGTTTTTGAATTCGAGGTTTATTCCGTAGTCCGGTCGCAATCCAACGGACGCGGAGGCAGGGGTGTTCGCAGCCCGCGAGTTTTTGACTTTTTTCTTCCACTAATAATCACTACCGTGTTGTCTTTTTCGGCCCGACTGGCCTAAAATGGAGCGTTTGTACAATCCGGAAAGATCCATCCGTAGAAAGAAGGCAGGAAGTGCAGGAAAGAAATCGTGTTTTGACCGCCATGTCCATTGCCATGGCCCTGGGGTATATGCCCTGGTACAACTTTTCCGCAGTACTCAAGTTCGTTTCAGAAGAATACCAGCTGACTCCGGCCGACACGGGCCTGATTCTCTCGGCCTTTCAGGCCGGCTATGTCATCGCGGTTGCAGGCGTTGGATGGCTGTCCGACCGGATGAGCCTCAAAAAGATACTCTTCTGCGCCACGCTTTGCACCGGCATTTTTTCAACCCTGTTCATATTCGGGCAGAACAAATGGAGCGTTCTCGTACTTAGGCTTGTCACGGGTATCTCTGCCGGGGCCATCTATATACCCGGGATAGCGCTTCTTACCACGTGGTTTCCCTCTCACAAGAGGGGGACCGCCATCGGAGTCTACACAGCGGCGCTGGTGATGGCTTACGCGGGTGGGTTCGTCGTGGCGTCACACCTTTCGGTTACACACGGCTGGAGGACCGGCATCTTCTGGACCTCGCTCCCCGCATTTCTCGGAGCGTTTTTGATCCTGCTGTACGTGCGCGATTGTCCCACAGAGACCGCGGACGCGAGTCGTGGGCATCATGGTGCCGCTCGGGCGGAAACGCGCGGTGAATCGCTCGTTGCGCCGGAAGGCGGCTATCTGGGACCTGCCCTGATATCGAGCGGCTATATGGGGCATACGTTCGAACTGTATGCGTTCTGGGGCTGGATAGGCCCATTCGTCATGTCCTCGCTCCTCTCCGTCGGTTTTTCTGCCGACAGGGCCGTGGAATGGGGCGGGATGCTCACTGCAGGGATTATTCTTCTCGGGGTGCCTTCCTCGTGGATTTGGGGGGTCGTTGCCGACCGGAAGGGGAGGACCTTCGCAATCATAGTTGCAGGGATTTGCAGCGTGCTGGGGGAGCTTGTGCTCGGCAACTTTTTCGGACATTCCCTGGCGCTAATCGCGCTGGCGGGGGGCTGGATCGGGTTTTGGTCAATTGCCGACGGTGCGATTTACAAGGCCGGACTGGTCGAAATGGTCAGCCCGAATCTCCATGGGTTTTCGCTTGGGCTGCAATCGGCGCTTGGGTATGGAGTGACGATAATTTCACCTGCGATCTTCGGCGCGGTGCTGCAGTGGTATAACGGCCCGGTCGATCCAACCCGGGCTTCCATATGGAATCCCTCTTTCACGGTGATAGCCCTGGGCGGCCTGGTTGCTCCGCTGAGCGCCCTTCTTCTGCGGCGCACTCCCCAGGCACGACTGATGGGCGGCGGAAAAATGTAGTCTAAGGAGTCTTCAGTAAATGAGTTCGTCAATTCATATAGTTGGCCGTCAGACCCCTGTCGAACTGGAAGATGGGGCTACTCTTCTCGATGCCGTTCTGGAGGCGGGTTTTTCCGTCCCGGCGGACTGTGGGGGGAAGGGTAAATGCGGCCGATGCAAGGTCAAGATTGTCGCGGGTGCGTCACAGGTCCCTGCAAACGACATGGAGATGGCGCGCCTTGGAAAAAAGGACGTCGAAGCAGGTTTTCGCTTTGCGTGCAGCCACGAAGCCGTCGACGGCATCGTTCTCGACGTCGTTGAGGAGATTTATCGCCAGGAGGTGTACAAGCAACTCGGGATAGGAATTGGAAAGCCTCTGCCTCTCAATCCTGCCTTCCGGCAAATTCCTCTGTCTGATGAGACCATCGAGGACGCGCTGGCCGGCGCCGGACTTTCAGAAACCGAGGTCGATTGGGACGCTTTGCTTCCGGATTGCTCGGAACCCAGATTTGACGATTCTGACGGACAGGTGCGCCGCGTAGTGCTCAAATCCGATACGGGCCGGGTTTTCGCTCTTTTACGCGAACCGGTCCGTCTGTATGGGGTTGCCGTCGATCTCGGCACCACAACGATCGCGGCCTACCTGTGTGATTTCCGAACCGGAGAAATTCTAGGCGTAGAAACGGCCAGAAATCCCCAGGTATCCTTCGGGGCGGATGTTATGAGCCGGATCGTAGCATCGCAAAGGGCGAAAGAGGCAAACGGACTCAAAACGCTCGCCTGTGAAACGATCTCCGCGTGCATCGCCAGCCTGTGCAAACGTTATGACATCTTCCGGGAAAATCTCGTCGAAGGACTGGTGGTGGGAAATCCCACAATGATCCACCTGCTTCTGGGAGCCCCTGCCCGGGGACTGGGCCTCGCTCCGTACCGGCCGATCTTTCACAGGGACCTGGACCTGCCGGCCAGAGATCTCGGCCTGCCGTTCCATCGCGGCGCCCTGCTGCATACCCTTCCCCTGCCGTCGGCCTTCGTCGGCGCCGATACCCTGGCTGCCTGGCTCTGGGCCGAACGCACGTACCATGACGATGTCCCGACGCTTCTTCTCGATCTCGGGACCAATGGGGAAATGATTCTTTCCGCCGGGGGGCGGTTGTGGGGTACCTCCTGCGCTACCGGGCCCGCCTTCGAAGGGGCAACCCTTTCCTGCGGCATGCAGGGTATGCCGGGGGCAGTAGAAAGAGTTCATTTCGACGGCGACAGGCCCGTTCTGGATGTCATTGGAGGCTCTGCCGATCCATCCATCATGCCCAGGGGCATCTGTGGTTCCGGAGCTATGTCGGTACTTGCCGGCCTGCTGAAAAACGGGGTTATACGGCCTGACGGGCGATTCAACCCGGATGTCAAGTGCGAGTATCTCAGGAGTACCCAGTCGGGGGTCGAGTTCGTCCTGTTCGAACCCGAGGAGCTTGGGGATACGGATGGACTCCGGCCAGTCACCTTACACCAGAAGGACGTGCGCGAACTTCAGTTTGCAAAAGGCGCGGTCGCCACGGGCATCAGGTTCCTCTGTGATGCGGCGGGGATCGAAGCTCCGGGTAGAATACTCCTTGCCGGCGCTTTCGGTAACGTGATCCAGCCCGATGACGCCTTGGGCATTGGCCTTATTCCGGAGATCGATCCGAAAAACATCATCGGGATCGGCAACGCTGCGGGCCTCGGGGCATGCCTTGCCCTGCTCGACACGAACGCACGCGAACGGGCGAGAGTCCTTCGGAGGGAAGTGGAAGTCATAGACCTCGGCGGCGCCCCCGGGTTCAAAAACGTATTTTTCAAGAGCCTTGCCTTTCCCGGGAAGAATTAACCGGGGGAGAATGGAACTCTAATTGAAAGAGAGAGTGTGTCCCGGAGAAAAGGTCCTTTAGCGTTGAGCCTCATGTGCCTTGCGCTGGCGGTTTGGGCAGGCGGTGCCTGGGTGGGGGCCGCTTCGTTTGATGCTGCCTCCGCAGTCCCTGCCGAGCTGATCGATGTCGCGGGCCAGGGCGATGCGCGGGCGCAGTATGAACTGGGCTGTGCGTATGATAAGGGCCGGGGCGTTCCGCAGGATTATGGCCAGGCTTCCCGGTGGTACGCGATGTCGGCCGGGCAGGGTTACGCCGATGCTGAGTACAGCCTGGGGGTGCTTTATTATTTCGGCCTGGGTGTTCGGCAGGACTACAACGAGGCTCTCCGGTTGTTCCGCCTTGCAGTGCAGCATGGAAAAAAGGATGGGGATTTTCTGCTGGGTTTGTCCGGGCTGCCTTGCGACATTCCCTAATTCCACGGGATCGCCCATTTCCAATATCCCCCGAGATGAATTGATGTTGAATCCTCCCTCAAAAAAGGGCTCCGCTCCTATTTTTTCTCCAGTATTAGCTTGGTTGAAGCAACATTGACAAAGATTATTATCAACCCTATGTTCTCGCTCGTGAGTGGGGCATCGAGTGATTGCTCTTGGCGGTTCTCCACAATAGGAGTGGGAAATGGATAAATTCAAAGCGTTTGTGGCAGTGAGTACCGTTTTTGCGGTTCTGCTGTTTGGATATGGCTATGCGCCGGCGGTCTCCCTCGACCCGGGCGCGCCCGGAATACAGCGCGACTGTAATTCGGATTTTCAGGATGGGGCCGTGAACAACCAGGAATCCGAAACCGGAAGGTATATTTTCGGTGCGGGCGATAACATCGGGCCGGATATATCCGGCCGGGATTTTGTAACGAAAGCCGGTAATGCCGATATCCCGAAATCGGAGCAGTTGTTTTGCTCCCTGGTGATAAAGTAGGGCAGATATGCCTGGAACGAAGCCATGAAAAAGCATCGCGGTCAAACCTCCGGTGCTTTTTCATGGCTTCTCGAATATTCTCGTCCCTTCTGTGCAGGCCAAACCGTCGGGCGGAGACTCCAAAAGGCCGGTTCCTTCAAAGTGATTCTAGCCTGCAGAGCTGATAAATGCTAACATTCAGCGGTATTTCGAGTTTCCGCCGAACCGATTCGCAGGCGCCTTGGCGTTACTCCATGTCTCGTTTTCATTCGCATGCTCCCCTAGCGGACCTCAGAAAGGAATGAGACGGGAGGCGCCTGTTTTGCGTCCGATGCGGTGTGGTCTATTCAGGTAAGAACTGGACGGGATTGAGATTATGCATTTTTTTTCGCTTCTGAGTCTACGGAGCCGTTTGATATGCCTCGTTCTGCTCGCTTCACTTCCTTCTCTGGGGCTGGCGCTCCATGCAGCTATCGAGGACTTGAAAAATGAAGAGATCCAGGTCCAGGCCAATACCCTGCGCATGACGAGGCTCGCCGCGGGCGACATCGCGCAGGTTGTCGAAGGCGCCCGGCAGTTGCTCATCGGGCTTGCTGAACTGCCCGAGGTGCGGCAGGGAAACTCCGCCGTCTGCAGTGAGCTGTTCTCTCACCTCTTCAGGCAATATCCCTATTATGCGAACCTCGGCGTCATCGATGCCGACGGCAACGTTACCTGCAGCGGTCTGCCGTCCGAAGTGCCCGTCAACCTCGGCCATCATGCCTACGTTCGGCGCGCCTTCGGAACGCGCAATTTCGCCATCAGCGGCTATCAGATCGAGGCAACGACCGGGACTCCCATGATGAACTTCGTATATCCCGTTTTGAGCGGTCCAGGCCCGGTCAAGTCCGCCGTTTTTGCGGCGCTCGACCTTGGATGGTTCAGGAAGCTCGATCTGGAAACGCAGTTGCCATCAGGAGCCGAGTTGCTTGTTCTCGATTACAACGGGGCCGTTCTTGCCCGTTACCCAAATCCGGGAAAATGGCTGGGGGAATTCATGCCCGCCGAACTCGTCGTACTTGCCGCGATGGGGGAGGGGAAGGATTCCCTCGTGAGAATGGCCGGCATTGACGGAACCAAGCGAATGTATGGCATCACCACTATCCGTGCCGCATACGAAACCGACATCTACGTCAGCCTGGGCGTTTCCGAAGAAGCGGTTTTCGGTCGCCTGAACGGATTGTATGCCAAGAATGTCGGCGGCATAACCATCGTAACAGTGCTTGCTCTCCTTGCTGCCTGGTTTGGCGGTGATGCCTTCATCCTGAGGCGGGTCAACCAGTTGGTGAATGCCACCAAGAGGCTGGCTAACGGGGAATTGAGCGTACGCGTCGCTTCTCCCGACGAAAGAGACGAGCTGGGCATGCTGGCCAGTTCCTTTGACGAAATGGCGGAGTCCCTGGAGCGTCAAACAAGGCAGGCGCGACAGGCCGAGGCGCGCTACCGGACGCTTGTCGAGCAGATCCCGATGATTACGTACATCGCCCCGGTAGATAAGGCCCTTGGCGGCACCTTGTATATCAGCCCCCAGGTGAAAGAAATCCTTGGGTTCACCCCGGAAGAATGGATGGCGGACCCGGAACTGTGGGCAAAGCAGCTTCATCATGGCGATTGCGAGCGCGTTCTCAACAGGATTTATGGTAAGTCCACCAACATTGAAGAGTCTGGCTTCTGCTGCGAGTACCGGCTAATGTCGAAGGATGGCCGGGAGCTGTGGTTTCGCGACGAAGCTACGGTGGTTCGCAATGAAGAAGACGAGCCGCAGTTCGTTCAGGGCGTCATGCTCGACATTACCGAGAGAAAACGCGCCGAGGAGCAACTGCAGAGTTCGCACGAACAGCTCCGCGGGTTTGCCCAGCACATAGAGGCGGTCAGGGAAGAAGAAAGGACATGGATTGCCCGGGAGATCCACGACGAGTTGGGCCAGATTCTTACGGGGCTCAAAATGGACGTGTTCTGGCTTGATAAGAAGCTGGCTAGCATAGGGACGGGCGATGCCGTATCCGTTATGCTGACGAGAACGAAATCCATGAAGGACCTCATCGACGCTACGATCCTCACGGTAAGAAAGATCGCCACGAAATTACGGCCGGCTATCCTTAACGACCTGGGGCTGCTTGCTGCCATTGAATGGCAGACCGAGGATTTTCAGAACCGGACGGGTATCAAGTGCAAGCTTGCCAGCAATATCGATGAAATAGAAATGGATGAGAGGAGATCGTCGGCGGTTTTTAGGATTTTTCAGGAACTGTTGACCAACATTGCGCGGCATGCAGAGGCCACGAAGATATCCATCGGTTTGAAGAGGGACGATGAGAACCTGTTTCTGCGGGTTCGCGATAATGGGAAGGGAATAACGGAGAAAGAAAGCGATAACGCCAGGTCTCTCGGCATTCTGGGAATGCGGGAACGCGCGCTGCTTCTGGGCGGCAAGTTCAATATCAAGGGATTTCCGGGGCAGGGAACGACGGTTAGCGTTAAAATTCCGCTTATGTGATCGGCCCGTTCGTGCATTGTATGGGGAAAAGTTGTATAATTATACAGTTGTGGGCTGGGTGATCGCACACAGGGTGAGAGGCGAACGCAGATTTCGGGCAACCGGAAGAATAAGCTGAGAGTGACTGATTCGCAATATTGACATAGGATGATATATTATAGTCCAAGAAAATCCGATTCCGGAGCGGTACTATCATGAAGGTCCTAATTGCAGATGACCATGCCATTGTGCGGCAAGGTCTGAGGCTGATTCTTTCCGAAGAGTTCAGCAGGATAGTTTTTGGAGAGGCCCGTAACGGCCAGGAAGTTATCGATCAGGTATGGAAGCAGGACTGGGATATCGTGGTCCTGGATATCACCATGCCGGGGAGGAGCGGACTGGACGTACTCAAGGAACTGAAACAGTTGCGGCCCAAACTCCCTGTCCTCATTCTCAGCATGCACTCCGAGGACCAGTTCGGAATGCGGGCGCTCAAGGCGGGTGCGGCAGGGTATATGACCAAGGAAAATGTTCCCGAGGAACTGGTGAAAGCAATCAAGAAGGCGCTTTCCGGCGGGAAATACATCAGTCCTGGTCTGGCCGAAGAGCTTGCCTTCAACCTCGAGGAAGACAGCGGGCGGCCGCTGCACGAGAAGTTGTCCGACCGAGAGTTTCAGGTAATGCGGATGATCGCGTCGGGAACCACGGTGAAGGATATCGCAAAAGAGCTTGCCCTGAGCATAAAGACGATCAGTACCTATCGGACGCGGGTTCTGGAGAAGCTGAAGATGAAATCCAATGCCGAACTGACCCACTATGCCGTAAAGAACAAGCTGGTCGATTGCGAGACGTAATCGGAAAATATGGTGCGTAAGAGATTCGGAGGGAGTCGTCGGGCGGACTGATCCGATAAACCCCGGATCCGAAAACAGCGATGCGGCGCCGTTAAGCTCGGGGCCGCATCGCTGTTTTGACTGAAAGGACGCTCCAGCTGAATGCAGGGAGCGCCCTTGTTTTTCGAGTCGTCTGGAACCAGCTACTCCAAAGGAGCCTGGCACGCTTCCTTGTTGCTCGCCAAAGCGCCAACAAGGTCGAAGGCGGATTTTCTTCCTGCGGCCAGGGCCTTGGAAGATTCTTCGTAGAGCAGATCGAGCGCATGCGCTCTGATTTCCATGAACCTGTCCGTAGCCATCATGTCAACCTTCCTCGGCCGCGGCAGATCCACCTCGATTTCGGCTTTGATCTTGCCGGGCTGGAAGGTCATGATAACCAGCGTGTCGGCAAGGAATATGGCCTCGTCGATTTCATGGGTGATAAACAGGTTCGTGTGGTGTTCCTCTTCGTAGAGTTTGACGTAGAACTCCTGCATAAGCTGCCGGGTCATTGCGTCAAGACCACGGAAGGGCTCGTCCATGAGCATGATCTTGGGTTCGTTGATCAGTGCCCGGGCGAGGTCGGCGCGGCGCTGCATGCCGCCGGAGAGCTGCGAGGGATACTTGTCGCGGAACTCCCACAAACCGACCTTGATGAGGATGGCTTTCGCCTTTTCCTTCATTTCCTTTTCAGGCATTCCCTGTACTACGGGGCCGAAGGTGGTGTTGGCATAGACGGTCATCCAGGGAAAGAGGGCGGTCTCCTGGAAAACGACCAGGCGATCGCGAGACATGTCGCGGATCGGCTTACCGTCCATCTTGACCGTCCCTTTCGTCGGCTGTTCGTAGCCGGCGATCAGGTTGGTGAGGACGGTCTTGCCGCAACCGGTCGGCCCCATGAGGACGGTTGTCTTGCCCTTCTTGATGGTGAAATCAAGGCCTTCCAGGGCGACGAGTTTCTGCCCTTCCTTCTCATATACCATACTTACGCCGTCAAAGCGTACTTCACCGAAGTCACCGCTTTTACTCATCGGGTGTGTCTCCTTTTAGAACTTCTTTGTCCACGGCATGGCTTTTTTGCCTATCCAGCGCAGAAAAACGCTGCAGAGCGAACCAGCCAGGCCGATGCTGACCATACCGACAACGATGAAAGGAATGTTGTGGTTGGTGTATGACTCCCAGGTAGTTCTCCCAAGTCCGCCTTTTGCAGCGATCATTTCAGCGGCGATAAGAACGTTCCAGGCAACTCCCATACCAACAGTCATACCGGTTACGATGGAGGGCAGGGAACCCGGCAGCAATATCCGCCAGAAAATGTCCTTGGGTTTGGCGCCCAGAGAGTATGCAGCCCATTTCAGGTTAGTCGAGATATTGGTTACACCCTGGATAACGTTGATGACCTGGATGAAAAAAGCACCGATGAAAACCAGGAAGTATATGGAGAGTTCCCGGGTGGGCCAGAACAGAATGGCCAGCGGAATCCAGGCGATAGGCGGAATCGGCCGAAGAATCTCGAACAGGGGGAAGCTGTAAGCTTTGAAGCTCTTGCTGATACCCATGGCGAGTCCCACGGGAATCCCAACGAGCTGGGCAGCGACAAACCCGACGAAAATGCGAAAGAGGCTCAGGACCCAGTGCATCCAGTATTCGGTCGTGCAGGCAGCATCGAGACCATTCTGCGCCACCTCCGCAGGGTAAGGAAGGTTGAGAAGATAGGGGACCTTGAAGACGATAACCGCTTGCCACAGGGCAACGAATACCACGCAGGCGGAAAGGCCCCGCAGATTCTTGAAGTTGAAGAACTTCCTCATCTGCAGTTTCAGTTTAAGAGACGGTGATTTTGCCGGCAGTGCGCCGGTAGCAGTTTGAGCCACGGTTAAACCCTCCCATTGCCGTTGTTG
>JAEZXS010000069.1 GCA_023442755.1 Pseudomonadota bacterium
TCTCCCTTTCGACCTATGCGCGGGTGAACCCCTACGGATTCATCGAGACCCCGTACCGCACCGTCGAAGAGGCTGCAGCCAGCTCTTCGGTCAACTATCTCACCGCCATGGATGAGAAAGACTATCCGATCGCCCAGGCAAACGCCGCTCTGGACGAGCAGGGACGGTTCAAAGTCGAACAGATTTCCGCCCGGAAGGCGGGTGAATTCGTCATGGTTCCCCCCAACGAGATCCGCTACATGGACGTTTCACCCAATCAGCTGGTGAGCGTTTCCGCTTCGCTGATCCCGTTCCTGGAACATGACGACGCAAACCGCGCCCTCATGGGATCGAACATGCAGCGTCAGGCCGTTCCACTCATCCAGTCCCGCTCTCCCCTGGTCGGAACCGGAATCGAAAGGATCGTCGCCAAGGACAGCGGCGTCACCATCGTCGCCAAGCGCGGCGGGGTCGTGGAATATGTGGATGCAACGAGAATCGTTGTTCGCGCCACGCACAGCATCGACGTCGGCCGCGGAGTCGATATCTACAAGCTGATCAAGTTCCAGCGGTCGAACCAGAGCACGTGCATCAACCAGAAGCCGCTGGTCAAGCAGGGCGACGTTGTCGAAAAAGGCCAGATCCTTGCCGACGGGCCGTCGACCGATCACGGTGAGCTGGCGCTGGGACGCAACGTGATGGTGGCGTTCATGAGCTGGGGCGGGTACAACTTCGAAGACTCGATCCTGGTCAGCGAGCGCATCGTCAAAGAAGACGTGTTCACCTCGATTCACATCGAGGAATTCGAGGTAGTCGCCCGGGACACCAAACTGGGCAAGGAAGAGATTACCCGGGATATCCCGAACGTGGGCGAAGAGGCTCTCAAGAACCTCGACGAGAGCGGAATCATCCGCATAGGCGCCTACATCAAGCCAAACGACATCCTGGTCGGCAAGGTTACCCCCAAGGGCGAATCCCAGCTCACTCCGGAAGAGAAGCTGCTTCGCGCGATCTTCGGCGAAAAGGCGAGCGACGTGAAGGATACCTCGCTTCGCGTTCCGCCCGGGGTTGAAGGGATCATCATCGACGCCAAGGTGTTTTCGCGCAAGGGCGTCGAGAAGGACGATCGCACCCGCCAGATCGAAGAATATGAAATCGGACGCCTGATGAAAGACCAGCGCGACGAGCTGGACATCATCAGGAAGACCGCAGTACGGCAGATGGCCCAGATCATCGAGGGCAAGATCTGCGACGCCGCCCTGAAAGACGGCAAAAAGCTCTACCTCAAGAAGGGCGAAGCGTTTACCGAAAGCGCCCTCCTTCAACTTCCGAGCGCGCTTTGGGATCAAATCAGCGTGGCCCGGGAGCCAGCACTCTCGATGGAAGTGGAGACGATCATCTCCAATTACCGCCAGCAGGTGCAGGTTGTCAGGGACCTTTTCGAGGAAAAGATAAACAAGCTGAAAAGAGGCGATGAGCTTCCGCCGGGCGTCATCAAGATGGTGAAAGTCTACATCGCCGTGAAACGCAAACTCCAGGTGGGAGACAAAATGGCGGGGCGGCACGGAAACAAGGGTGTCGTTTCGCGAATCCTTCCCATCGAGGATATGCCCTACTTTCCCGACGGCACTCCGATGGATGTCGTTTTGAACCCCCTTGGCGTTCCCTCTCGTATGAACGTCGGGCAGGTGCTCGAAACCCATCTCGGATGGGCCGCAAAGGGCATCGGAAATCAGCTTGCGCTCATGCTGGAAGACTACCTGGACAAGGCCAAGGAGCGCGAGACCATAGAAGAAAAGCTGAAGAGAATATACAACAAGCTCGAATATTCCGAGTTTTTCGACGGCGCGTCGGAAGAGGAACTCCGAAGCATCATACCCGACCTCAAAGAAGGTATGCATGTTGCCACGCCGGTTTTCGACGGCGCGGAGGAGCCTGAGATCCGAAGCTTCCTCAAGGAAGCGGGCGTTTCCGAAACCGGGCAGTCCCGTCTGTACGACGGACGCACCGGCGAGCCCTTCGACCAGACCGTTACGGTCGGAGTTATGTATATCCTTAAACTCCACCACTTGGTGGATGACAAGATCCATGCACGTTCCATTGGCCCCTACTCCCTCGTCACCCAGCAGCCGCTTGGAGGTAAAGCTCAGTTCGGCGGCCAGAGGCTGGGAGAAATGGAAGTGTGGACCATGGAAGCGTACGGTGCGGCCTATGCCCTCCAGGAGTTCCTCACCGTCAAATCCGACGATGTGGCCGGACGTACGCGGATGTATGAAAAGATCGTCAAAGGCGACAATACCCTTGAGGCCGGACTGCCGGAGTCCTTCAACGTTCTAGTCAAAGAACTGCAGGCACTTGCTCTGGACGTACGGCTCCTCGAAGAAGAGGAAGGGAATTAAAGCAGTGGTCATCAGGTGAAATGGGCGCCGCCCCTGCCCCGCCGACCGCGGGCAAGGGGCGGCTCACGCAAGGCTTCGGCCGTTTCGTTCACCCAAACGTTTTTAGCAGTCTGACCACGCAAGGAGGTTCTTTTGAAAGAGCTTTACTCTCTTTTCACAAAACCGAAAGATCCGTTGCATTTCAACGCCGTCAAGATCATGATCTCCTCCCCCGAAAGGATTCGGGAATGGTCGTACGGCGAAGTTAAAAAGCCGGAAACCATAAATTACCGGACGTTCAAACCGGAGCGCGACGGGCTTTTCTGTGCAAGGATTTTCGGCCCGATCAAGGATTACGAATGTAACTGCGGGAAGTACAAGCGCATGAAACACCGCGGCGTCGTGTGCGAAAAGTGCGGCGTCGAGGTCATTCAGTCCAAGGTTCGCCGCGAGCGCATGGGCCATATCGAACTGGCCTCTCCGGTCGCACATATCTGGTTTTTGCGAAGTCTGCCCAGCAAAATCGGGAACCTCCTGGATCTCACGCTGAGGGAACTGGAGAAGGTACTCTATTTTGACTCCTACATCGTTTTAGACCCAGGCGAGACCCCTCTTACCCGGGGCGAGCTGCTCACCGAAGAGCGCTACCGCCAGATGGTGCAGGAGCACGGCAGCGCCTTTACCGCAGGGATCGGAGCGGAAGCTATCAAACAACTTCTTTCCGTTCTCAACCTCGAAAAGCTCGCCTTCGAGCTGCGCGAGGAAATGGTCAAGACCAACTCCGTCGCAAAGCGCAAGAAGCTTGCGAAGCGCCTTAAAATTATCGACGCTTTCCGCGAATCGGAAAATCGGCCGGAATGGATGATCATGGACGTCATCCCCGTCCTGCCGCCCGACCTGCGGCCTCTTGTTCCCCTCGACGGAGGGCGGTTTGCCACGAGCGATCTCAACGACCTGTATCGCCGCGTGATCAACCGTAACAACCGGCTCAAGCGTCTCCAGGAACTCAACGCTCCCGACATCATCATCCGCAATGAAAAGCGGATGCTCCAGGAAGCCGTAGACGTTCTTTTCGATAACGGCCGCCGCGGAAAGACCATCACAGGGGCGAGCAAACGTCCTCTCAAGTCGTTGAGCGACATGCTCAAAGGCAAGCAGGGCCGCTTCCGCCAGAATCTGCTCGGTAAGCGCGTCGACTACTCGGGACGTACCGTTATCGTCATCGGCCCCAACCTCCGCCTGCATCAGTGCGGACTGCCGAAGAAGATGGCCCTCGAGCTGTTCAAACCCTTCATCTACAACAAACTTGAAGAGAAGGGATACGTAACGACTATCAAGGCGGCCAAGAAAATGGTCGAGCGCGAAACCCCGGAAGTCTGGGATACCCTGGATGAGGTGGTCCGCGAATTCCCGATCATGCTCAACCGCGCTCCGACTCTGCACCGCCTCGGCATCCAGGCTTTCGAGCCGATTCTGATCGAAGGCAAGGCCATTCAGCTTCATCCCCTCGTCTGCACTGCATTCAATGCGGACTTCGACGGTGACCAGATGGCCGTGCACGTTCCGCTCTCGATCGAAGCGCAAGCAGAAGCCCGCATCTTGATGATGTCCACGAACAATATTCTCAGTCCGGCACACGGCGACCCTATCATCGTGCCTTCGCAGGATATCGTTCTCGGCATTTATTACATGACCCGCGAAAAACCCTTCGCCAAGGGCGCAACGTCTCCCTTTGCAACCCCGGAGGAACTGACGCAGGCGATTCTCAAGGGAACGATTCGCGTCTACAACGGCCCCGAAGAAGTCCGTTGCGCGCATGACAGCGAGGAAGCCGACCTGCATGCCGGCGTGCTTGTACGGTTCCGTCAATACGCGAAAGAAGACGGCGTCGTAGATACCGTCGGCGACAAGGCAATTACGCTCAAAGCCGATGGAAAGAGGCCGATATACTTCCTGGGCGACAGCAAGACCACCCTCATCCAGCGCATTCTGGTCAAGCCGGACGATGTTGTCACCAGGGGCCAGCTCCTTGCCGAAGAATACATAAGAACAACGGTTGGCCGCGTGCTGCTTTCCGAAATCCTGCCCGAAGGCGTCCCCTTCTCGGCCGTCAACCGGGTTATGAACAAGAAGGCGCTCGCGCAGCTCATCGATATGTGCTACCGCACCGCCGGTGTAAAGGCTACGGTCATCCTCGCCGACAGGCTCAAGGATACCGGATACCACTACGCGACGCGCTCCGGGATCTCCATTTCCATCAAGGACATGACTATTCCGGGACGTAAGGCGGAAATTCTCGGCGTTGCGTTCGACCAGGTCCAGGAAATCGAGCGGCAGTACAACGAAGGTCTTATCACCGAAGGTGAAAAGTACAATAAGGCAGTCGACATCTGGGCCAAGGCGACGGAAGACGTTGCGGCCGAAATGATGCGCGAGATCGGTATTAGCGAAATTGCCGGACCTCAGGGTGAAACGACTCGGATCGAGTCCTTCAACCCGATTTACATGATGGCCGATTCCGGCGCGCGCGGCAGTAAGGACCAGATGCGCCAGCTCGCCGGCATGCGCGGTTTGATGGCCAAGCCGTCGGGTGAAATCATCGAGACGCCGATCACGGCCAACTTCCGTGAAGGCCTCACCGTTCTGCAGTACTTCATCTCAACGCACGGCGCACGTAAAGGTCTGGCGGATACGGCCCTCAAGACCGCAAACTCCGGCTACCTTACCCGGCGCCTCGTGGACGTATCGCAGGACGTGATCATATCCGAGATCGACTGCGGAACGATGGACGGCATCGAGGTGGAAGCCCTCCTCGAAGCCGGTGAAATAATCCAGAGGCTCGGCGATCGTATTCTCGGCCGCACGGCCCAGGAAGACATAGTCGACCCGGTTACGGGCGAAGTCATCGTCCCCATGGGTGCGGAAATCGACGAACGCAAGGTGATAGAGATCGAGGATGCGGGCATCGAACGCGTAAACATTCGTTCCGCCCTCACCTGCCGCAGCACAAGAGGCGTGTGCGCCACGTGTTACGGGCGCGACCTGGCCCAGGGCAAGCTGGCCCAGATCGGCGAGGCAATCGGCATCATCGCCGCCCAGTCCATCGGTGAGCCGGGAACGCAGCTTACCATGCGTACGTTCCACATCGGTGGTACGGCGAGCAAGAGCATCGAACGTACGTCGATCAGCAACCGCTACGCGGGTTCGGTGAAGTTCATAAACCTCAACACGGTTCAGAACCGTGAAGGCGATCTCGTCGCCATGAACCGCAACGGTGAAATCGCAATCATCAGCGAGACGGGCCGTGAGCGCGAACGCTATGTGATCATCTACGGCGCCAAGCTCAAGGTCAACGAAGGGCAGCAGGTAATCCCCGACACCCTTCTCGCCGAGTGGGACCCGTTCACCACGCCGATTCTGACCGAGGTTCCGGGAACGACCAAGTTTGGTGACATCATCGAAGGCCAGACCATGCAGGAAAAGCTGGACCCCGTCACGGGAAAATCCAGCAAGGTCGTCGTCGAATACCGCGACTCCGATGTCCGTCCCAGGATCTCGATCAAGGATGAAAAGGGAAGAACATCCAAAGTCGGTGAAGGCGCAGCACGCTACTTCATGCCTTTGGGCGCGATTCTCATGGTCAACGAAGGCGATCGCGTATTCCCCGGTGACGTTCTTGCGAGAATCCCGCGCGAGACCACCAAGACCAAAGACATCACCGGTGGTCTTCCGCGTGTTGCAGAGTTGTTCGAAGTGCGCAAGCCCAAGGAAAATGCCGTCATCGCCGAAATCGACGGTGTGGTCAGCTTCGGCAAGGATACCAAAGGCAAGCGCAAGGTGGTCGTGTCGCCGGAAGTCGGCGATGCTCGCGAATACCTGATCCCGAAAGGCAAGCACATCAGCGTCCACGAAGGAGACTACGTGCGCGCCGGTGAGCCCCTCATGGACGGCTCCCCCAACCCGCACGACATCCTCACGGTTCTCGGCGAAAAAGAAGTCGCCAAGTACCTCGTCGATGAAGTGCAGCAGGTCTACCGGTTGCAGGGCGTCAAGATCAATGACAAGCATATAGAGGTCATTGTCCGCCAGATGCTCAAGCGCGTGCGCATAACCGACCCGGGCGATTCGGAGTTCCTGCTTGGCGAGCACGTGGAAAAGCCGGTGTTCGAGGAAGTCAACGACCAGCTCGTTGCCCAGGGACAGCGGCCCGCGGCTGCGGAACCGCTTCTGCTCGGAATCACCAAGGCCTCTTTGAGCACCCAGAGCTTCATCTCGGCGGCCTCGTTCCAGGAAACGACCAAGGTCCTGACCGATGCGGCGACTGCCGGGAAGGTGGATCACCTGCTCGGCCTCAAGGAGAACGTCATCATGGGTCGACTGATTCCGGCCGGTTCCGGTCTGAGGCAGTACCGCGAGATAAGGAAATAGGCGAAGGGCGACCGTATTTGGCATGAAAATTAGGGAAAAGAACTTGACAAGTATGGTCGCTTCCTTTAAAAAGAAGGGATTTCCCAGCTCGAAAAACCATCACCTCCTGTATGAGCTGGATCATAAACGATTTTTTAAAGCGGGAGTTTATAACAGGAATGCCCACGATTAATCAGTTGGTCAGAAAAGGAAGGGAAGAAGTCCGGAAGAAGTCCAGTACGCCGGCCCTTCAGAGCTGTCCCCAAAAACGCGGGGTGTGCGTTCGCGTCTATACTACCACGCCCAAGAAGCCTAACTCGGCCCTGCGTAAAATCGCCCGTGTGCGCCTCACGAACGGAATCGAGGTGACTTCCTACATTCCGGGCATCGGGCACAACCTTCAGGAGCACTCGGTAGTGCTCATTCGTGGCGGTCGTGTTAAGGATCTCCCCGGTGTGCGTTACCATATCATTCGCGGCACCCTGGATGCATTGGGTGTTACGGGCCGCAAACAAGGCCGTTCCAAATACGGTACAAAAAGGCCGAAGTAACCAGAATTGTCATTCTGGGGGCCATGGTTTTCCAAGTTCGCTGCCATGGCCTCTCTTTTGCCTGAAAATATTTCATCGAGGAATAAGGGATGCCCAGGAGAAGAGAAGTTCCGAAACGCTACGTGCTGCCTGACCCCAAGTTCAACAGCAGATTGGCGGCAAAATTCGTAAACAACGTCATGCGCCGTGGCAAGAAGAGCACTGCCGAGCACATTTTCTATCAGGCTCTTGCCTTGATCGAACAGCGGTCCAAGCAGGACCCGCTCGATGTGTTCCACAAGGCGCTCGAAAATGTCAGGCCGGTTGTCGAGGTCAAGTCCAGGCGCGTGGGCGGGGCAACCTATCAGGTGCCGGTGGAAGTGCGCTCGGAGCGTCGTGATGCTCTCGCCATGCGATGGATCATCAACTATTCGAAATCGCGCTCAGAGAAGACCATGGTACAGCGGCTTGCAGGAGAACTCCAGGATGCCGCTCAGAACCGCGGCGGCTCTGTGAAAAAGAGGGAAGATACGCATCGTATGGCCGATGCCAACAAGGCATTCGCCCACTACAGATGGTAATCTGTGTACGTTTTGAGCGGATATCAGAATCGAACATATATAAGCATGGCAGGGTTTGACAGCTTGGCGAGGAGGATCCCCTAATGGCTAAGAAGAAATACGAGCGGACGAAGCCGCATGTTAATGTCGGGACTATCGGTCACATCGACCACGGCAAAACCACCCTTACGGCTGCTATCACTAAGCAGCTGGCGAAAAAGGGAAAAGCGAACTTCATCCCTTTTGACCAGATCGACAAAGCCCCCGAAGAGCGCGAGCGCGGCATCACCATCGCAACCGCACACGTCGAATATGAGACCGACAGGCGCCATTACGCACACGTGGATTGCCCGGGCCATGCCGACTATATCAAGAACATGATCACGGGAGCCGCCCAGATGGACGGCGCGATCCTGGTGGTTGCCGCAGACGACGGCCCCATGC